>DAOPJR010000013.1:31931-38355 GCA_035399765.1 Draconibacterium sp.
TTTTATTTTCCTTTTTAACAGGTTCAGGAGCTATGTTAGTTTCAGGGGTTTCAGTTGAAACCAGAACTTCGGATTTTTCAGTAATACTTTCCGGGATTTCCGTTTTTTGCTCATTCTTTTCTTCCACCTTTGCGAGCTGATTATCTGTAACCGGGGTTTCTGGTGTTCGATTGATCAGGCTAAAAATGGCAAGTGCTAAAATCAGAATTGCGGCTACGCGGCCGGTCCAAAGCAAAAACATTTTACGGCCCGATTTTTTATAGAGAACTTCTTTATTTGAAAAGCGAATGTTTTCGTCTGCTATCAATATTGTTTTTTCAAAAAGCTCATGGTCCTTTTGCTTTTCAGGATGAGTATCCAGGTATTTTTCGAAAAATGCTTTTTCCTCATTATCCAAATCACCTTCAATTTCTGCGATTGCTGCTTCGTTAAATTCTTCTTCCCGGTCGTATTTCGATTTATAAAGCTTGTTTTTGGGCTTGAAAGTCAGTTGTTCCGGAACGGCTGTAACCGATTCGAACAGTTTGAGTTCTTCCCTCAAATCAGGGTTTTCCTGAAGGAACTCAATGAATCGATCCACCACGCTTTCGTCAAGATTACCTTCAAGGTAATCGACGAACCAGGTTTCGTAATTTTCTCTTGTAATGTCCATCTTCAACTCCTTCTTTTTATGCCACAGCTTCAATGCTTCCGATGTACTTTTTCAAAAACACTCTTGCACGGTAAATGTACACTTTCACCTGTGATTCGCTCAAATTTGTCAGCTCTCCAATTTCCTGGTAGTTGTAGCCTTCGTAATCGCGAAGCAAAACAACCATCCGCTGCACATGAGGTAAACGATCGACAGCTTCCTTTAAAATCTCACTTAAATCTGAGTAATTGTTTTCATGTCCTTCTTCTTTCAGACTAATGTCTTCGGCATACACCGCATTTTTTTCTTTTCTGATGCGATCGATCATCGTATGATAAGCTGTTGTAAACAAATACGACTTCACTTTTTCGCCATTAACATTGTCTACATTCTTCCATAACTTTTCATAGCTATCCTGCACAATGTCTTCTGCCTTGTGTGTGTCTTTAATGCTCTTTAAAACAAACCGGTATAAACGGTCCGAATATTCGTCAACAGCCTGGTTGTATTCGTTTACGGTCATTCTTTTCTAACACTGTTCAATGGATAAGACGAACAAGCGGGCGAGAAGTTACAGACGATTTTTAATTTGTTCGATAGAAAATTCGGATTCTGATTTAAATCACAAAAACGACGAAATTCAGAAATCGCATCATTTTGAAAAAAAGAACCGTTCCTTTTTAGGGAACGGTTCTTTTCATATTTTATAGAAATCTTTATTCCAAAACTTCTACCCAACCATGTGTATCCGGTTCGTCGCCATACTGGATGGCCCGCAGTTTATTGTACAGTTTTTCACTGATTGGCCCGGGTTTTCCGTCCTTTGAGAAAACATACGACTCTTTTGTATCATAATCGTCAATTCGCTGAATCGGGCTGATAACCGCTGCAGTTCCGCAAGCACCGGCTTCTTCAAAGGTGGAAAGCTCTTCAACCGGAATCTGGCGACATTCTACAGTCAACCCCATTTCTTCTGCCAAAACCATCAGACTTTTATTGGTTATTGATGGTAAAATAGAAGCCGATTTTGGAGTAACGTAGGTGTTGTTTTTGATTCCAAAAAAGTTAGCCGCACCACACTCATCAATGTATTTCTTTTCTTTTGCATCGAGATAAAAAATATTGGAATAACCCATTTCGTGTGCTTTTTGTCCGGCATTAAGGCTGGCAGCATAGTTCCCGCCTACTTTGTATTTTCCCATTCCAAGTGGAGCCGAGCGGTCGAATTCGCGCATGATCACAAACGGAGTGGTTTGAAAACCGCCTTTAAAATAAGGGCCAACAGGAGTTACAAACAAGATGAACATATATTCACGGGCAGGTTTTACACCTATTTCAGCACCGGTTCCGAAAAGTACCGGGCGAATGTACAGCGAAGCTCCCGATTCGTATGGAGGCACAAATTCCTCGTTGAGTTTTACAACCTTTTTAACGGCTTCTGTAAATTTTTCCAGAGGGAAGCGGGCCATCAATGTTCCGTCAGCAGAATCCTGCATACGTTTGGCGTTTTCATCCATTCTGAAAATCCGGATTTTGCCATCTTTTCCCCTGAAGGCTTTTAATCCTTCAAAAGATTCTTGTCCGTAATGAATGGCAGTAGCGGCCATGTGCATTGTAAAATACTCGCTGTCGCTAACTTCCAGATCACCCCATGCACCATTTTTGTAAGTGCATCTTATATTGAAATTTGTTTTTCTGTAACCAAATCCAAGATTGTTCCAATCGATGTTTTCCATTCTGTATTTTTTAAGTCTTCCGATATCTGTTTCAAATGCAACTTTTGTTGCACGGTGAGCAAAGTAAGAAAATTTTCCGGTATGAAAATACGATAATAGTCAATGAAACCCGCTATACGTAAATGTTTTATAACTTCTTAATATTCCAGCGAGATAATAATTTAACAGGACATTGAATCGTTTTGTTCAGGTCTTTTACTTGAAAAGCAGATTCACTTTTGAATCGAAAAATTTATTCAAATCCTGGTTTATTTTAACTTTTCGTTGTTTTGATGACGGTCTTTGTCGCGTTCAGTTTTTTTCTGAATATTTTTCAAAAAGGCCTGATTCAGGTCAACCCCGGTTTGGTTGGCCAAACAGATCAGAACCCAGAGCACATCCGACATTTCATCAGCCAGATCAAATTTTTCATCCGACTTTTTAAACGATTGATCGCCGTATTTTCGAGCGATAATCCGTGCCAGCTCGCCCACTTCTTCTGTTAAAATTGCCAGGTTGGTGAGTTCGCTAAAATAGCGAACACCGATGGTTTTTATCCATTCATCTACTTGTTGCTGGGCTTGTGATAGTGTAATTTCCTGAGAACTCATATTAAAAATCTTTTTGTTTCGAATCGATAATGATGGTGACCGGACCGTCATTGATAAGTGCCACATCCATCATGGCACCAAATTCTCCGGTACCTACTTTTCTGCCAAGTGCTTTTTCCATGGCTAAAATAAACTTTTCATACATTGGAATGGAGAATTCGGGACGGGCTGCACGAATGTAGGATGGGCGATTTCCTTTTTTTGTACTGGCATGCAGGGTAAACTGGCTCACCACAATTACTTCGCCTTCTACATCCTGAACAGACAAATTCATCACACCGTTTTCATCGTTAAATACCCTTAACTGAACGATTTTTCGTACGAGGTATTCAATGTCTTCTTCCGTATCTTCATTCTCAATCCCAACCAAAATAAGCAAGCCTTTCTGAATGGCGGAGATCACCTTTTTATCAACTGTAACCGAAGCTTCTTTAACTTTTTGAACGACTATTCGCATTCTTGTTCTAATTTTAGACTAAGTTAAAAAATCGGAATGAATCATCAACTTTTGGATTCTTGTTTTGTTTAACTGTTGAAATACATTTTTAGACAAAAACACAATGAGAACTATAAAAATTTTAATAATCTTTTTGTTTATACCCTATATACTGCTTGCTCAAAAAGGTTCGCTTAGCGGAATTGTATTGGATGCTGCAAGTAACGAACCTCTGCCCTTTGTGAATATATTGGTTTCGGGAACTAACACTGGAACGGTAAGTGATGACGAAGGACATTTTCATATCGATAATATCGAACCCGGTTTTATTCGAATTGAAGCCACGTTTGTGGGATATAAAAAAGCGATTTCGGCAGAAGTAGAAGTTAATCGTACTTCCACTCCTTTTATTGAACTTAAAATGGAAAAATCGCAGACCGAGTTAGAGGAAGTAACGGTTAAAGCCTCACCTTTTCGGACAACGATGGAAAGTCCGGTTTCATTACGAACCATCGGAATTGGTGAAATTGAAAAAAGTCCGGGAGCAAACCGCGACATTTCTAAAATCATTCAATCGTTTCCGGGGGTGCAATCTACACCGGCGTACCGAAATGACATTATCATTCGCGGAGGCGGACCATCGGAAAGCCGGTTTTACCTTGATGATGTGGAAGTTCCAATCATTAATCACTTTTCCACACAGGGAGCCTCGGGTGGATCGGTCGGAATTCTGAATGCCGATTTCATTCGGGAGGTGAACTACTATTCAGGCGCTTTCCCGGCAGACCGGGGAAATGCCTTGAGTGGCGTATTTGAGTTTAATCAAATTGATGGGAACCAGGAAAAAATGAATTTTCACGGAACACTGGGAGCTTCCGAAGTTGCTGTTACTTTAGATGGGCCTTTGGGAGATAAAACCTCTTATGTTTTTTCGGTGCGCCGTTCTTATCTTCAGTTCTTATTCAGCGCACTTAAGCTGCCTTTTTTGCCAACGTTTACCGACACTCAATTCAAAGTTAAAACACGTATTAATCAGAAAAATGAATTGACATTCATTGGCTTGGGTGCGTACGATGTTAACAGTCTTAACTTGGATATTAAAAATCCGGATGAGCAGCAACAATATATCTTAAGTCAGCTACCCGAATACAAACAATGGACATATACGATTGGAGCTGTTTACAAACATTACCAGGGAAACAGCTATCAGACGCTGGTTGTAAGTCGAACCGATTTTAACAATGGCACAGAAAAATACTTCGACAATGATTTCAGCTCGGAAAACAATAAAATTTTAGATTATAATTCACAGGAAGTTGAGAACAAAATTCGACTGGAAAATACTTCTCGTTTTAATGGATACAAATTAAATTTTGGGGCAAATCTCGACTTTGTAAATTATACGAATAACACAATTACCGGTCGTTTTGAGGATAATCAACGGGTGGAAATTAATTATAATTCGAACCTCAATCTCGTGAAATACGGATTCTTTGCACAGCTTAGCAAAAGCATTTTTGAAGAACGTCTTTCTCTATCGTTGGGATTACGTGCTGATGCAAATAATTACAGTTCGAGCATGAATAATCCTCTCGATCAGTTTTCGCCCCGGTTTTCGGCTTCCTACAAACTTACTCCGCAATGGAGCCTCAATTTTAATACTGGCCGTTATTACCAGCTTCCGCCATACACCGCACTCGGATATAAGGAAGGCGATGTTTTTGTAAACAAAGCAAACAATCTGAAATACATTTCTGCCGATCATTTTATTGGAGGAGTGGAGTTTAGGCCTAAATCCACGATGCTATTTTCAGCCGAAACTTTCTTGAAAAATTACGATGACTATCCATTCTCAATCAAGGATCAGATCAGTTTGGCTAACAAGGGAGCGGATTATGGAGTGATTGGCGATGAAGAAGTTTTATCTTCCTCTGAGGGTCGTGCATACGGAGCTGAATTTCAGGCGCGTATTAATTCAGAAAAAGGATTCAATCTAAACCTCTCGTACACCCTGGTTCGAAGTGAATTTACAGATGTTGCAGGAACGTATATTCCTTCCAGCTGGGACTCAAAACACATCCTTATTCTTACTACCACCAAAGAATTGAAGAATAATTGGCGGATAGGTGCGCGCTGGCGTTTTGTGGGTGGATTGCCCTATACTCCTTGGGACATGGATAAATCTTCACTGGTTGAAGCATGGAATCTTACAGGGAGTCCATATTATGATTATTCAAAATTGAACAGTCTTCGTTTTGATCCCTTTCACCAGTTGGATGTCCGTGTCGACAAATCCTATTATCTCGAAAAGATTACCGCTAAATTTTACATCGATATTCAAAACCTGTATAACTTTCAGGCAGATCAGCAACCCATTGTAGTGCGCGAAACCGATGCCAACGGGAATTTTTTGCTGACCGATAACGGAACACGATATGTTTTGAAAGAAATTAAAAATACTTCGGGGACAGTGCTGCCAACGATTGGGATAATTATTTCGTTCTAAAAATTACGAGAATTTTTATGGTCTTTATTCTTTTGCATCTCATATCGAACCCGTACCGGGTTCTTCAGAAGTAACAAATCATTTCCCAAATTACTATAATCTAATCCGTTCCGGATTATTGAAAGAAACATCAAGCTCCGAACTCAGTATGAGTTAGTTTACAGTAAATGACCAGGCATGAAAATGAAAAACAACCCGGTAGGGGTTGGAAGAAAGTTACAACGGTTTATATCAAAATTTGTCAAGTTCGGCAATCCATTTTTGCTTGTCGGCTTCATTCAGAAAGCTGGCCTTGAAACTGTTTTTTGCAAGCTGGATAATTTCTTCTTTCGATAGTTCCAGCGCCTCGGCTGTCTCAAAATAATTTTGCACAAGGTAACCACCAAAATAAGCCGGGTCGTCGGAATTGACTGTGACCACCACATTGTGATCAAGCAGTTTTTTTAAAGGATGATCTTTCAGATCGTTTACAACTTTCAACTTCAAATTTGATAAAGGACAAACGGTTAAAGGCATTTGCAAACG
>DAOPJR010000013.1:38455-48783 GCA_035399765.1 Draconibacterium sp.
TCTTCCCGGCACTTTTGAAAATATGCCATGGTCAGGTCGTAAAAATCCTCTTCCTGAAGTAGCACACCTGCTCCCAGGTAATAAATATCAAGAAACTCCTGAAGGTTGTTGAAATCGTAGGCCGAACGTAACTCATCAATTGAAGTATGTTTCAGATTGACGTTGTTGCATCCGGACAACCTGAATATGAGTTCGGGTTCAAACGTTCCTTCAATGTGTACATGAAGTTCGGCTTTTGGAATGGCTCGAACGAGTGTCTGCAAGTCGTTACTTGTCATTAGTTATTCTTTTTTCAAATATATAAAACTAATGTGAAGAGAAAAGGTTGTAAAGCCTGTCAGAAAATTTGTTTCAATACAGGTAACTGTTTAACGAACCATGCAACAGTAAAACATACAATCAACGCAATCGGGGCGACAATTACAAACTTTAGTAATTGGGGTACATTAAACCCAACCAGCAGCGCACTTATCCCCACAATTATTGGCGCATGAAAAACAAATACTCCGTAGGCACTTTCAGACAATGCTTTTGCAAGTTTTCCCTGATGATTAATGTATTTCTTACCTAGTCCAAGTAGTCCGATAATAAGTGAAAAACCGGTTACCTGTTCCCAAATCGTCCAGGTGAAACTTTGCCAGGTCATTCCACCAACAAAGCTGTCCATCCCATTTTTTTTGCCTCCAAAATATAACATTGCTGGTAATACAATCAGTATCATTATCTGTGCAAAAATAAACCAGTGTTTCCCCATTCTGAAATCAATTGAATCAAGCCAGGAGTTTTGATAAGCAATAATTCCGACGATAAAAAGTACTATGTACTGCATGAAAAAGGGTAATTGCAGGTTTGTATGTGGAATGCTCCAGCCCACATGGAATTTCAGGCGGATTATAAACTGAATAAGACCAGTAATCAAGGCAACAAGTATAATTCCAATTGTTCCAGGAAATTTAACGCGAACTCTAATTCCTGTTTTCCGGATCAGTAAAAAAATAAAAGTAAAGATCAGCAGTGCTTCAATAAACCAAAGCGGACCAAAGCCCCAGACCTTGTATTTCCAGATAAAATCCCAAAGGCTGGCATCGTCATTTTGAATAAAGAAATGATTGATCCAGACGGTTAGAGGCTGCAATAAAAAATAGAAAAACACTAGCGGGATTCCTAGTCTGACCAAACGGTCTTTTATGAATTTTCCACTGGATTTACGTGTAATGGATCCGGCGGTGAAATAGGCCGAGATCATAAAAAACATACCCATAAAAAACGACTGGTTGGTAATGTTGAACATAGCCTGGAAAAGTAAAGCAGGCATTTCTGCACTCGACTCGTTGTAATACCAGTCGCCCGGGCCACCGTAAGTAATATTTAAATGAAGTAATACTACCAAACTAATGAGAAAAATCCGAAGGTTATCGATGTAATACAGGCGTTGCTGAGGCATGGCTAATGTTTTTTGGTTGTCAATAAAGATAGTAAGAATTGATGATCACTCATTCATCGTGGCTTTGATATACCCTCAAACAATTTAGTGTATTTCTGATTGAATCAAATGAATAATGGAATCCTGTTTCTCTTTTAAAGGCGCATAAAAACTTTTATCCAGATTGGCTGCTGTTATAATGTAGTAGTACAGATGATTCTCAAATTCAGGATTTTCAAGAAATTTAAAGTCATTGTTCGGAAACCGGCTGGGAGTTGGTTCAATTAAGGCATCATCAATTACATTCAAATGTCTCCTGAAATTACCATTTGTTATAAAGTAAGCATGTGCTACATCCTGCTCTTTCTTTACATCTGATTCCTGACGATGCACATCAGCTGTTTCGGCTTCGAAAGCAGCCAGGTTCGAGCGGAGTTCCTGATTGGAAATAAGCGATAACTTACCCGAATTAATAACATCATACAGTGTTCCCATGCTTGGCAGATAATTTACCATGTACTTGAAAACCCCAACCATTGAGCGGGAAAGCTCTTTTTCATCGATAGGTGGCAAATGTGGCCCTGTGTATTTACCAAGGTTTTGCGCAACCGCTAAATTTTCTTTATTCCTGAGAATTGTTTTTTCAAGTAATACCTGGTTATATTGGAATTCTTTAAGCAACGATTTAAGAACCTGTTGTTCCGATGCTTTTAATTTTTGCTGTTCATTCCAGTTATTTACCTGCAGTGCAATCAGAATACCGATCACCACCAGCAAAATTTCGCCAATGGCATAACGTAAATACTTTGCCACACGATTTTCGGCAGCAAGCTTGTAACGCATTTTTGAAAAGAGTCGAATCATTTGATTTACCTACTTTATTTGTTCAAGTTCTTCGATTATTAGCCCTGCTTCTTTATCCATGTTTTCGAAATTTTGCAGAATGTTGTAATAGATAGTTTGCATATTATCAATGGCAGCAAACACTTCGGGCTTTTTTATAAAAGCACGGTACTCTTCGTCGGATAATTTATATGCTTCGGGTACAATCTCCCTCGCGCCGTCAAAGCTTCTGCTTTCTCCGGCCAATGAGGTCAGGTTGCCAATTTGTTTACGTATTTCCCATATCGACCCCAAATAGAATATCTCTCCACTGATATCAACCGTGTGTTTATGCCAGGCATAAGTTGTTAAAAACTTCGACATATCGTCTAAAAAGTTCTTGTTCTCTATTAAACCAATCTGACCGGTTGAAACAGCCTGATTATATGAGGTAAGTATAGGTTCAAAAGGCGGCATAATAAAGGCCCCCGAAAGGTAATATTGAAGAGAGTCGACAGGAACTTGTGTATTATCTTTATACGATAAAGACAGAAACCTGGAGGTTCGTTTAATATTAAGTTCGATTTCTGATTTAATAGATTCAATGCGCAAACGGGTGACTTTAAAATCTGATATCAGGGATTGGGTCAGTTCTTTTTGTTTTTTATCCTGTTTTCTTTGCTCATTCCAGTTGTTCACTTGCAGAGCAATTAAAATTCCGATCACCACCAGCAAAATTTCGCCAATGGCATAACGCAGGTATTTTGCTACCCTGTTTTCGGCAGCAAGCTTGTAACGCATTTTTGAGAAAAAACGGAGCATGATTTTGAGTTAAGTTTCAACTATAAACCTTTCCAATTGATTTAATGTTCAGTAATCAATTAAATATCAGCAAGTAGATTAATTATAAATCTGTATTCTGAACGAAATAGTTGCGAAAAAAACATGCGTATTGACAATACTACGGATTTCATTTTAAGGTATGTTTTGTGCGTTTGATCGGGTTGTGGATTTGGCAAGTTCCTTATTTATTAAACTGAGGCAATTTTCCATCCTTTTCCTTGCACCTCCGTTGATCCATAATTTTGCCTCATTTACCCATACTTTTGTTGTAATTAATAACGGTTGATACTCTTCTCTTAACCACACATTTTTGTACTTTGATTGCCAGCGTATTTGTATTTCGCGATTGTCGTCGTAATAGGGAACTTGTTCGAAAAGCTGGTTGAAATATTCCGGTTGGTCATTTAGGGATTTGTCTGTCAAATCTAAAGCTAATTTTGTCCTTGGAAGGTAATAATCATACAAGGAAGCTAAGGCGTTTCGAATTGAATCGTTGGAAATTTTGTCCATGCCCGATGATTTCACAGCTTCGTACGGCCCCGAATTGTAATTGAATAAATAGCCCCAGTTTAATATATCAATATGGTTTAGGACAGAATCGTGAACCGGCTCCTTTTTCAGATACAAATCAAGTAAAATCGTATTAAGCGAATCGATTTTTGCCAATCGGGTATCTACTAACATATTGAAAAGTTCTATATCAGAAATCATAGCGTTCCTGATTTCAGAAAGCATTTTAATTTCATATACATTCGCTTTTTCTCTTTCGTTCCAGTTGTTAATTTGCAGTGCAATCAAAATACCAATTACTACCAATAGTATTTCACCAACTGCATAGCGCAGGTATTTCGCCACTCTATTTTCGGTAGCCAGTTTGTAGCGCATTTTTGAGAAAAATCGGAGCATAATTTAGAAAAAGGCAAAAATTTCTTATATAACCTCGAGGATCGGTATTTGTTTAAATATCTGATAAAAAGACGGTTTAGGAAGGAATGCGAAAGTATAGTTTTACAAATTACACCTTTTCAAATTTTACCGTGTAAGTAATACTTCCATCGTCATTATATGGAAGATCTTTCATAATCAATTGCTGTTGTGATAGTTCAATTTGAATGTCCATCAGGTAAGGTTCATCATTACCTGCTATTTCAAATTGAAGATGTAATACGTCGGACGTTTCATTTAAGGTCCAACTCCCGTTTTCACTAGTGCTGGTACAACCGGTAGGAACAAGCACAACCTTTCCTGCGATAATCTGAACATCGTACGTTGCATCGCTTGATGTAAGCAAGAAGTTTCCTTGCGATGTAAATTCAGCTTCTATCAAAACGCAATCCATTTCTTCTGATAGATCGGCATGTGCTTCTCCGTCCCCGTTTTCATCCACGGGTTCGGAAGCAATGTAGCTTAATCCTTGCCACGTTCCAACCAAAGGTGAATCCATATTGTCTTTTGAGCAAGAGAAAAAAAGAACCAGAATTGCAGCGAGTAAGTGCTTGCTAATAGTGATTGAATACTGTTTCATACTTCAGTTTTAAGGGTGGAAGTAAACTTACTAAATTTGAATGAACATTTTTGTTTCCCCTTGGTTTTACTTTGCGGGTTGATAAAAACCATACGACTTTGCAATATTAAATGAAAAAGAATTCGTGGTTTTAACATTTACCTTTTTCTGAAATTGGCTGGTAAGCGCTTGTTTTTCGTTTACTTTGCCAACACGGAAATCCAAATTATGGCAAGAAGAAAATCTGTAAAAACAGGGTCAAAAAGAGGAAGCAGTTCCGGGATGTTCAAGCTGCTTAAACCGTACAAGGGAATGATTATTCTGCTCATCCTCTTTGCAGTTGTCAGTAATGCTGCTAATTTGGTTATTCCACGAATTATTGCTCATGGGATAGATGCATACTCGGCCGGCAATTATGTATTTAAAACAATTCTGATCGAATTTCTGATTGTAGCCGGAGTTATTTTTCTTTTTGCCATGTTGCAAACTGTGGTTCAAACCTACGCTTCTGAAAAAGTTGGGTTAGATTTTCGAAAACGACTTTCTGATAAAATATCGCGCCAGAGTTATGCTTTTATACAGGATGCCAATCCATCGAAATTGCTCACCAACCTAACCTCCGACATGGATTCGGTGAAAATGTTCGTATCAGTTGGTGTATCATCTATCGTGTCTTCTATTTTTATGATTATTGGAACCTCGGTATTCTTGGTCGTTATTAACTGGAAGTTGGCTATCCCGGTATTGTTTCTGATACCATCGGTAGGCATTTCATTTTATTTTGTTCTGAAAAAAGTTCGTGTGCTGTTTTTGCGAAGCCGTGAAGTAATTGACTGGTTGAATCGTGTAATTAACGAAAGTATATTGGGTTCTGCCATCATTCGCGTGATTAACTCACAACAAGTAGAATATCGTAAGTTTTTAAATGCCAGTGCCGAAGCGCGCGATCTGGGTATTTCCATTGTAACTTTATTTGCTACCCTAATTCCACTGATTACTTTTTTCGGAAACTTGGCAACACTGACTATTTTAATGTTGGGAGGACACTTTGTGATTTCAGGTCAACTGTCGCTGGGAGATTTTGCTGCATTTAATTCTTATGTGGTGATTCTTATCTTCCCGATCATTGTTATTGGTTTTATCAGTAACCTGATTGCCCAGGCATCGGCTTCCTACCAACGTATTGAAGGAGTTTTGAAAGCTGAAGAAACAGCAGATACCGGAACTCAGGATCAGCCGCTGAAAGGAAATATCGAGCTAAAAAATATAACGGTTGTTTACGATGATAAACCGGCATTAAAAGATGTTTCATTTAAAATTGAACCAGGCACCCGTACGGCAGTAATTGGCCCGACAGCTGCCGGTAAAACACAGTTGTTATACCTTCTAACCGGTTTGATCCGGCCCAAAGAAGGCGAGGTTCTTTTTGATGGAATAAACCTGAACGAATATAAAAAAGAAAGCTTTCATAACCAGATCGGGATTGTGTTTCAGGATAGCGTGATGTTCAACATGAGTCTTCTTGAAAACATCAGTTTTAGTGAAGCCGTAACCGAGGAATCGTTGAACAGAGCCATTGAAACTGCCGGCTTAAGTGAATTTATACATACACTATCTAAAGGACTTGATACCGTAGTCTCGGAGCGAGGTACCAGTTTATCAGGAGGACAGAAACAGCGAATTATGCTGGCCCGGGCACTTGCCCTGAATCCGAAGATTCTTTTACTCGATGACTTTACTGCACGTGTTGATCAGCAAACGGAACAGAAGATTTTAAAGAACGTGCAAAAGAACTATCCGGAACTTACATTGATTTCAGTTACTCAAAAAATAAGTCCGGTCAAGGATTTCGACCAGATCATTCTCCTGATGGAAGGCGAAGTGATTGCAAGCGGCAAACACGATGCACTGCGAACTTCTTCTCCTGAATATGTTCAGATTTACGAATCGCAAAAAAGCACCAGCCATTATGAGTTATAATCTGAACGAAGCCATAGAAGAAAAGAAAAAGAAACGGCTGGGCTGGAAGTCGGTAAAAAGCCTGGTGGGCCACATGGTGGAAGAAAAAAACACCCTGTTGGTTGCATTTATTGCCATGGTTGTTACTGCCATTCTCAATCTAATTGGCCCGATCATCATCGGAAATACAGTAGACAAATACATTGCAACCAGCCAGTACAAAGGGATAATTCACAACGGGATCGTTTTACTGGTGGCTTATATTATTGCTCTTTTTGCGGGTTATCTGCAAACGCGTTTAATGGGTTCAGTAGGGCAGAGAATGTTGTATACGCTCCGAAATTCAGTATTTCAAAAATTACAGGATTTACCCTACGATTTCTTTAATCAGAACAAAAGCGGGGACCTGATTTCGCGTATAAACAACGATACAGATAAGATCAACCAATTCTTCTCACAATCGCTAATGCAGTTTTTGCGTATTATTCTGATCATGATCGGATCGGGAATTTTTATCGTGTCCATCCAATGGGAACTGGGACTGGCAGCACTGTCCCCGGCTGTTCTTATCTGGTTGTTTACCAGATTTGTTTCGCCCCGGGTAAAGAAATACAATGCCGAAAGTTTGAAGCAAGTAGGTTTACTGAGTTCCGAAGTACAGGAAAGCCTGAATAATTTTAAAGTAGTGGTGGCTTTTAACCGCCGCGATTATTTCCGTAAACGTTTTAACCAGGTGAATCGGGAAAATTATACTGCCGCCGTAAAAGCCGGTGTGGCAAATAACATTTTTTTACCCGTTTACACGCTGTTCTCCAATTTCGGGTTGTTAATTGTATTGGCACTTGGAATTTATTTTATTTCTATTGGTGAATTTACGGTTGGGTTACTGATCAGTTTTATCGCGTATGTAAACAGTTTTTACAATCCACTTCGACAACTGGCTTCGCTTTGGGCGAATTTTCAGGTGGCTTTGGCGGCCTGGGATCGCATTCGAAAAATTCTGGAACTGGAGAATAACCTGACAGTTGTTCCTTCAAAAGAAATTGATGAAACGGCAACATTACTTTCTTTCCGCGATGTATCTTTTTCTTATCCCAATGGAAACGAAGTACTTCACCAGATCACTTTCAATCTGAAAAAAGGAAAAACTTATGCCTTTGTTGGTCCAACCGGAGGAGGTAAAACAACAACAGCTTCACTGGTTTCACGCTTGTACGATCCAACCCAGGGAAAAGTACTGTTAGATGGAAAAGATATTCGTTCTTTTTCTGACGAAGAGAGAACCCGGCGGATCGGCTTTATTTTACAGGATCCTTTCCTTTTTGGTGGCACCATTCGCGAAAATATTTTATACGGAAATGCGGAATACGGTGATTTGAGTGACGAGGAACTAATGCAAATTTTCCACGACAGCGGGCTCGAAAGTTTACTTCAGCGTTTCGAAAAAGGACTGGATACCAAAGTGGATGCTTCGGGCGATGGCATTAGTTTGGGGCAAAAACAGCTGATTGCTTTTATGCGTGCGGTATTACGCAAACCTGATCTGCTTATTCTGGATGAAGCAACTGCCAATATCGATACCGTGACCGAAAAACTACTGGATGAAATTCTGCAGAAACTCCCGGAAAGCACAACCAAAGTGATCATTGCTCACCGATTGAATACCATTGAAAATGCAGATGTGATTTATTTTGTAAATACAGGGAAAGTGACCCGTGCAGGTTCATTAAAAGAAGCAGTTGACATGCTGATGAAAGGTAAAATGGCCAGTTGATATGAATTTGTAGGATTGTGCATCTTGTATTTTTTCTTTCCGTGAATATCAATATACAAAAAGTATATACCACTGTCTTTCATTTCAGGCAACTGTGGCACCTTAATTTCGTGGCAGATTAATACAGCCAGCATCATTCATGGCGAAGTTACGCTGGCCGGCCGGCAACAGGAGAAAGGATATTGTCTTTTTGATATCAGGAGGCAACGTATTTAATCATTTTTATCGAAAAGCCCCTTGTGTCTAGGGGGTAGTATTAAATTAATCTTTAAAAAATTACACTTCACCTCTTTAAAAACGCTTTTTGTACGGTTTAGGTCTGTTTTCGTCTACACCCCTTGATTTAAATCGAAAAATATTTGTTTCTTCGCTTTATAAATAATCCACATCTGACTACCTAAAACTCTTTTCACGAGTTTTACTCCCCGGAAGAATTCGAGAAAATTTTACCTGAACTTGGAAGAAAACGTGTTAAAATTAGTAACCGAAGGATTGAGCAAAGTTGCTCTCTTCACAAAAAGAACGTCATGAAAACAAAACAATTTGCATTAGCAATTCTGGCCCTTGTGCTCACAGCAAGTGCATCGGCGACCAAAATTCCACAGATGAACATCGTTGCATTAGACGATTCAAAAGCCTTGTTATCGGCAGTTATTGATGATTCCAGCAATTCAGAAATCTCTATTCAGGACGAAGCCGGAAACATTGTGTACTACAAAGAAAGCAAAGCAAGTGTGGGTATCTCCTATGTTTTTAACCTGAGGAAGCTGGAAAATGGATTTTATACATTTAAGGTAAAAACTGGGACAGCTTCTGCCTCACGGGAAGTAGTTATCCAAAACGGTAAATTGGAAGTACAGGAAACCAAAACACAACTGGAACCTTATTTCGCCATCGATGGAAATATTCTGAAAGTTTCGTACCTGAATTTTGACGGACAGGATATGTCGTTACATATTTACGAGGGCGACAATCAAGTGTATGAGTCCGGACTTGGTAATCCGTTTGTTGTTCAGAAAGGTTTGAATGTTTCAGATCTTAATAATGGATCGTACCAGGTTGTTCTGGCTACTGAAAATGAAGTTTACAGCTACGATCTCGGGAGGTAACCATTTCCTTTATAAAAAACTGAAAAGCCTTTCCGTCGGTATACGGTAGGGCTTTTTTTGTTTTATAAACCTGAGAACCTCCTTAACCGGAATACAGAATCAAAAAACTGACGTTTTTTAATAATCTGAACCTGGCTCACTTGTTGAATCCGTAAGTAAACCGGTTGTATGCCGACATTCCTTTTTTGACTGGTAGAAAGCCTTTAGATTCGTTTCGAAATCAAATCAAAAATTACAAGTCATGAAACAATTCATTTTAAGTAGTTTACTACTACTCACTTTTGCATTTGCAAATAGTCAGGATTTACTCGGTCAGGCCGACAGTTTAAAGAACGAAGGCATGCTTGTACCAGCTCTCGAACGGTATGGTGCAGCTTTTGCCCAAAATCCGGCACCGGAAACATCGTACCAGATTGCATCTACCTGTGCACTTTTATGGTCGAAAGAAATGAGAGACACCGCTTTCTTTTTTCTGAATTATGCACTTGAAAACGATTCAAGTCTGGAGGCACTTTATGATCCCAACTTTTTAAGTCTCATCGACCATCCTAAATGGAAAAAGCTGGAAGACGAGCAGTTTCAAAAATATGAGGCTAAAAACGGTGCTATTCGGAACCAGGCGTTTACACGCGAGTTGTTCCATATGATCATTAAAGACCAGGGTTTTATGTATGCCGGAAACATCGAACGGAAAAAGTACATGGAAAACGGAGGTTATTTCAGCACACCGGCTATTTTCCCCGTGCTGGCTATGGAAGAAAAAAATCATGCCGACAATGAGGTAGAACTTTTCGTACTGATTGATAAATTTGGTTGGCCAACCGCTTCTTCGGTAACCGAATATGCTGCCGCCGGTGCGGCATTAATTGTTAATCATGCATCACATGAGGTGAG
>DAOPJR010000014.1:0-48159 GCA_035399765.1 Draconibacterium sp.
AGCATAATTGTGTCTATGGTGCCACGTGTCCACCTGTTTCGTTGCGTTCCCAGAACCTTTAATGTCGAGGGCGCTTCGGTCCAGCATAAAGGATCTGAAATATAAACCACTTTATATTTGAGCCCCCGGTCTGCCATATACTTTCTCATCCTGACAACGAGTTCCATATCTTCACCAACGGTTTTGGTATAATATCCGCCACAATTAATTACCACCTCTTTGTCGAAAAGCCCCAACGCACCTGAAATCAGTAAAAGTCCGTCGAGCCTGCTCCACGCCAGTCGGCCCATCAAAAAAGAGCGGCTGTATTCAATAACCTGGAACCTGGGTATAAGCTTACTTGGTATATTTATTTCAACCAACTGACCATTTTCTATTACACACGAATTGGCGATTTGAATAACACCACCGGCAGCAATCACTTTTTTATCCGTTGCTTCAAAAAATGGTTTAATAAGTTTCTTTAACGCATGCGGATCGATAATCGAATCGACATCGATAGAAATAAAATAGTCGCCTTTAGCTATGTTTATACCGGCATTTAAAGCATCTGCCTTTCCTCCATTTTGCTTATCAACAACCGTTAGGTTTGAATATGCTTTCGATCGCGATTTATATATCCCGCGAATCTCCTGACATTGAATTTTATAATCGATGGCATACGGCACTTTTTCAAGATCGAATGCTGCGATGGTTTTTTCCAGCGAATCGTCTTTGCTACCATCGTTAATAACGATTATTTCAAAATTGGGATAATACAAACCAAGTAGTGCCTTTATATTATCCACTATCGTGAGCGACTCATTGTAAGCAGGTGCCAGTAACGAAATCATTGGTGTAAAAGGAGAAGAAAGCAGTGCGTCAAAGTTTGTTGTTTTCGATTCGCGAACATTCTTTATTAACTCTCTTGCAGATACAACAGCGAGCCAGAAATAAAAGCTGACAATACTGACAGCGTATATCAAAAACAATGATTCTATTACAGTTCGTATCATTCCCATAACTTAATTTCGTGGATCTGTAACATGCGCTAATAAAAGCTCTATTTCCGGTAATGATTCATCCTTTTCTCCTTCGATTCTTTCCCGGCTTTTCTGGCTCATAAAATATATTGAACGACAGGCCTCTATTTTTAAAGACACCGATTCCCTTATAATTATCTCTTTTAAAAAATCATAATCATCTTCTTCACCAATATTTCTTAACGCTTTTAAAATCTCTAGTTTATTCTTATTGTTCTCATTCTCAAACTTCTTTTTAATTAATTCCCTACTGTCGTATAAACGAAGATCGTTAATGGCCTTGTAGGTCAAAAAGCGAGTTTGCTCCATTGGGCTTTCCACCATTCTAACTACATCAGAAATATTCTCAAGTTGTTGAAAAAAGGTTATCATCATTAAACTGAAGTTGCGAATATAACTATGCTTAGAGCTTAGGAATTGCGCAAAAGAAGGAACTGGAAGCTGATTCAAGCGAATAAGATAGAAAACAGATAATTGTGTCCATTTCGTAAAAGGCTTTTCCAGTTCATAAAAGAAGTCAAACGGGCGATCCATATTTAATCTAACATAAGCAATTTGAGCTTCTGCTCTTACATAATCGTTCTGATCGTTAATTAACTTATTTAGCATCCCTTTGGCACCGTCAGGATAAAGGTGTGTTAATTCCATAATTCCCTGAACTTTTTTATAATCGTGTATCGAATGGGCGAGTTTGAGTGAATCTTTATGAAGATCTAATTTGGTGTAAATTTCAGGAATAAAATGTTCCAGTTCACCTTTAAAGTTTGCCTTAAAGTTCATGAGAACTGAAATTAATATCTTTCGGTTTTCTCTCCTTTTTATGCGTTTTAGTTTAATTAAAGTTGTATCCCAATCAATACTACCAAAAATGTAGGCGAGAATGACTTCCTCATACATTTTACTAAATATTCTTTCAAACCTTTCTTTACGACTCTTCTTTTTAATCGTAAAATTAAGTATCGAAAAAACCAGGATTATGTTGATGATAAATACCAAAATCAATACTACCAGAAGCAGTATTATTGAATAATCAAATGATTTCTCAATTACCAAAATATAAAACGACCGTAATTTTTGAGGTAAATGATTATTGCCGTAATCAATTAATTTCATTTTTAAGGCGTCAACTTTCTCATCCGTAAAGAAGACGCTCAGAACAGAATTTCTCGGACGGTCATCCTCTTGATTATTTGAAGAAACCGATGATTTATCTTCCTGATTTTGTGGTATTTGATTTTTTGAGAAAGAGTCAACCTCCATTACACCTGCGGTAAATGCACGTGCATTTGCCTGGCTGAATTGAAGGGGAAATATGAAGAAAAACAAAAGAGGGATAATACAATTAATGATCAACTTTACATTCGTAAATTTGATATATCCCATAAATGATAATTTTTAATTGAACCTACGAAGATAAAAATACTATTTTTTAGCAGACAATAGTCTTTTTACCCTAATATTAAGTTCAATTAAACTAAATGGTTTCACCATATAATCATCGGCTCCCAGATCAAAAGCTTTTAACACATTTTCTTCAGCGCCTGCTGCAGAAAGCACCATAACCGGAAATAGTTTTTTGTAGAAACTGTTCACCTTTGAAATAACTTCTAACCCGTTTATATTTGGCATATACATGTCTGTAATAAGCAAATCAATCTGGTTACTTTCAAGTTTAGATAAACATTCTTTTCCATCTTCAGCTTTAATGATGTCATAACCTTCCCGTGCCAGGCTATGAGCAACTGTCTCAAGAATTAATCTGTTGTCTTCTGCCACTAAAATTCGTTTCATAATAATACATTTTAGTAAAACATTAAAAAACACAGACTGCAAGCATAAGAGACTTTTACTAGAAATAACCGCATTCGTTTTGAATACAGTAATACACGTAAAAACCCTGTACCTTTTTACTCTTTTAAGTTTTTTTAAAGTATTGCGTCCTGATACAAAACTACTCTAATATTAATATAAAAAGCATTTTATTTAATTTTTTTGTAGAATTAACATCCTTTTTAAGTCTATTACTAATAATTTTTAAGCATTTATTACCTTAAGGCTTCAATAATTCTGAGAAAAATATCAGATTTTTTGAAGTTTAATCTTTTTTCAGAATTCAACTTTAATAAACACTGTGGGTGTAAAAGGAACGGCGTCGGCATAAATACCCACTAAACTCAGGTCATCAGCAGAGGTAACACGCAAGTTCGAATACTTGATATTGTCGGTATTGAATACATTCAAAATAGAGATCCCAGCTTCGGCTCTTACTTTCCCGGGCTTAAATTTGTAAACCAATGAAGCATCCGCACGGTTGTATGGCTGATTCAGTTTAATCCCAGCATCTGTTTCAATATCGAATCGTTCAAATCCGGAACCATAAACATAGTTAGCGGAGAAATAAAAAGATTTGTAATTCAATATTGTGGCTAATTTCAGTTCATGTTTCTGATGTTGAGGAGCCGGATGATAATATTCACGCACATAGAATGGAAAGTGTTCTTCAACCCGACTGAGCGTATACGATATCCAGGCAACGTGCCGTTTGTATTCTTTTCGTACGAAAAGATCAATTCCGTAACTTCTGGCTTCACCCTTGTAAAATCCTTCCGGAAAACCAAGTACTCCACTAAAATATTGAGTTAAACCATTGGTTGTTTTATAAAATGCTTCTGCGCTTGCAATTAATTTATCCTTATTGTAGGAAATACCACCCACAAAATGCTGAGCACTTAAAACAGGAATATTCTGATTATCTGCATTCACCCAAAAATTGGTATAATTATCAGCACTGTCAACTAAAGTGGCTTTTGCAGTGTACTGGTTATATATTCCCCACGCCGCATTCAGTTTAGTATCGTTATTTAGTTTAACCGATGCTGATACCCTAGGTTGAACAAAGAATTCGTTTAGTCTTGCTGCATATGTCAAACGTAATCCTGTCCTAAGTTCCACAATGTTTAACAAAGGAATCTCATCCTGCGCAAATACATAAAAACGTGGAAGATTATTTTCAAGATCGAAGGTGGTTTCTTCTCCGTTCTCCCGGAATAAACGAACATGATTATTGATGGCTCCGGCAGCGAACATTAACTTATGCCCTTCCTGAAAATAAAGCACATGCTCCGCTTTTGCAGATATTTCTTCCACCGTATTTTCTGAGTTGATCAATAAATTTGTTCTGACAAAACCCGTATTACTATTTTCCAGGTGGTTTTCTTCTGACTTTTGTTGATTAAAAGCAGAAAATGCAAATGAGAGCAGGGTATTGCTTCCATCGGCCCAAGGCAAAGAATATTGGGCGGAACCGCCATATTGCCGGTTCTGTTCTTTTTCACTGCGGGTAATCATGAAACGTGAAATTTCACGGTCCATATTGTATTTAAAAAGATCTCCTCCACCGTATAAACTGACTGCAAAACGCTCTCCATTTTTGCCTTTATATGAATATTTAAGGTTAGCATCACGAAAAATATAATCGGGTGTTACCTGATATTCCCGGCCCGAGTGTGGGCTGTTATTTCCGTCAAACCTGCCAGAAGAATTACCTGGTCTTGTAAAAAGCGATAGGCTTGTTGGATCGTACAACTGATAATAGGTTTGTCTGTATGCACCAATAAGTGAAGCATGTTTTGAAACGGGAACTTGTACCATGCCGTTGATGGTTGTTGAATTGATATTAAAAGTAAAAGTAGGCTTCTGAAGAGTACCGTCTTTTCCGATAATGTCAACAATCCCTCCAACCTTGTCTCCATAACGAACTCCGTAACCACCCTTCAAAACTTCAATATTCTTAACCATGAAGGGATTGACCACGGCTATGTTGTCGTTAAAGTTCTTTAGCCCGAATAAGGTAAAGCCATCAAATTCAATTTTACTTTGGCTTTCATAAGCACCCCAGATCAGTAAATCATTAGACTGTTCCCCGGCGGCTAAAATACCCGGCATTAATCGCAGAAGCGTAAATACCGAATTGTCACCATGACCAGGCAAAATGGGAGCAATCTGGTGGTTGATTTTTATATGACCTGCCTTGTCACCTATCAGGGTTGCTTCTTCAACCGGATTACTTAGTATCTGAACCTCACTAATTCGCTGAATTCGTGGTGTAAGAAAAAATTTCTTCTCAATACTCTGATTAACAATTGTATCGTAAACATAATAACCCAGATGAGAAATTTGCAGGTTAAGACCGGAATCAGCCGAAGCAATATAGTTAAAGTTACCAAGCTGATCTGCCTGAACAGGTTTTCGGTTGACAACAACATAGGAATATGGCAGCGGTTCGTTAGTGACAGCTTCAAGCACCTGCCCCGATATTCTGGTGGAAGAAATCGCTCTGTTTTGCTCCTGATGCGGCACAATCAGAAAGACATCGCCCGATCTTTCCAGATCAAGCGGTAAGTTTTTTATGAGAAATTTTAAAGTCTCTTCCTGATTCCGGAATGTTTTGTTAGCAGAAATAGTATATCCTGATAACAAATCGCTGTCGAAAGCGAATTGAAATCCATAGCTTTCCTTTAAATCAAGCAGTACCTGATTTAACGGAGCTTTGTGTACATTGACTTCTATTTTCCCGGTTGTTTGGGCCAATAACTGAAAATGTAAGAGCAACAATACAACCAGTAATCTGATCTTTGACATTAGCTTTTTTCGACCACCAAATATACGTTTTCTGATTGTTTGACAAACTTCAGATTCATGGGTCTGCAAACATATTCAAGTACTTCTTCAACGCTGTGTTTCTTCGAAAAATTGCTTCCAAAGTTACGATTATTCAACTGAGGATCGAGTTTGATGGTTACGGCATATTGACGCTCAATCTCATCAATCACCTCTTTAAGTGGCCTTCCTTCAAAAAAGAACTGGTTGTTTTTCCACCCAATGGCATTTTCCGGTTTGAACATGGCTTTTACCACCAGTTTCCCATTTTCGAGTTCAGCATGATTGTTAGGCAACAAAGTTACCTCATCATCTTTTCCTGTATCCACTTGCACTTTTCCGGTTAAACAGGTAACACGATACTGATTGTCGCGTGAATAAATATTAAATGAGGTACCCAGTACCTGGGTTGTTCCATATTCCGAAATCACAAGAAATTTCTTTCCTTTTTTCACATTGAAATAAGCCTCGCCTTCGAACCGAAGCTTGCGTTCAAAACACCATTTTAACGGATAGTATGTGAGCTTTGATTCAGCATTCATTTCAACCGATGAACCGTCTGGAAGCAAGGCAAGTTTGTGTTCTCCGGGTAAACTTATTACGGTTTCCGAATAATTCGATACAACTCCGAGTAATCCAACAATCAATAGCAATACAGCCGCTACCGACCATTGTAGAACCCGACGACGAAACGAAACAACCACTGCTTTTGGTTTAGTCGAAATCTTCTTTTCCAGTTCTGCCCAAACCTCATACTGCGATTTTTCCCATGCAACTTTCCCTTTGCGGAAAAGGATTTCCTCGTCCCGGTTCAAATTATTACTATGTATATTTTTCTCACTCATCGGTTTTTAAATTCAACTGCAGGAATTCCAACGCCTTTTTCATTCTTTTTTCAACTGCTTTTACACTAATTCCAGAAATCTCAGCGATTTCGCTGTACTTCAGGTTCTCGACCCGACTCATCAGAAATACGGTTCGGTTAATCTCCGGCATTCGCTTTAATACTATGTCGTACCTGTGCTTCAACTGTTCGTATTCCATTTCGTCATGCGGCGATCTGTTCAGCTCATTTGTCTGATAATACTTAAAGAATTCGAAAGAACGCTGATGTTTTCGGTAGTGTGTTATAAACAAGTCTCCCGCAATTTTGTAGACTAACCCCTTCACTTTATCGGTTTGAACATCCTGCTTTTCCCATATTTTTATAAAAGTCTCCTGTGCAATATCAGTAGCCAGCTCGGCATCTCCCGAACGAAAAAATACATATTTGCGTAGTTGTGCAAAATGCATTTCAAACAGTTCTTTAAATTCTTGTTGCGTCAAAATCAGGATCAGTAACTACGTACCTTCAAAGATAAGGTAGATTGTTTAAACAAAAGCACCCCGGAGCATCGTCCGGGGCACTTTCTCTTCTTACTTACCTCTCTTACCAGATTGATGCATATGTTGTTCTTCTTTATACTTACAGCCGTGAAGATCTATTTCCGACTGATTCCCATCAGCATCCGTTACGATAGCCACCTCATCACATGTTCCGTCTCCGTAATCAATCGTACTAATGACCGTTCCATTGAGCGAAATTTCCACCACTCCTTCCACAATGTACCGGCAGTCACCCAGTCGTTTCAGCGGTGTGGTAATTTCCTTTTTGTATGTTTCCGTAACTCCATCGATTGTCATTATTATTTCAGCACTTCCGGTGATAATAATCACATCATCGCTTTGATCTTCGGGAGTATCCATTCCTTCAATCCATTGCCAGACTCTTTCCGATGTCCGGTCAATCGTACTTCCATCTGCCAAAATAAATGTCAGGTCGGAAGTGTATTGACGAAACATGGTATCTACTTTATCAACCACAATACTTGCAAAGCCATCAACTATAATTGAATCAACACCAAAGCTTTGATAAACCACTGTTCGTTCGTAGTCCTGGCTGCTTCGCGGTGCCGAAATGGTAATTTCAATCACCCCGCTCAAAACTGTTCCATTGTTTAATACAGTACTATCTCCGTAATCCATGGTTATTGTTTTCGGATAACCATCGTTCTCGCCTGCTGTAATCTGAACATTGGGGCACTGATTCAATTTATAACGTAGTTTGTTCGTCCATGAAAAGTGCTTCCCGAATTTCCACCAATTCGACAAGATTGGCGCCATATTCGAGAAAAACTCCACCTCATATTCCGATTCTGTAACAGCAGCTTCCATAGATACTTCATTGGCAGCCACCTGAGCTGATTTTTCACTTAGTGTCTCTGGCTGAATGCTCAAATCGTCGCTTTTGTTGCATCCCAAAAAACCCAGCACTAAAATCACCACAAAAAATCCCATCACTTTTTTCATACGATTATAATTTAAAGTTTTCAATGGCATCGTATAGAACTTGTCCCTCTGTCAGCCGACCGATCGGAACTCATTTCATAACAATGTTTGTTTAATAAGTTTCTGTTGGTAATCCGCGTAAAAATTCGTTTACCCTACCCCAATCTGCACTTTTTTTACACAGTTTACTCATTTACTATCTCAAAACATTGATTAACAAAATTTTAATCCAAAATATTTTTTTCATTATCCTTTACTTTCTTTGCATGGAATTTTTGATTTCGTATTTTTGGTCGCTCAATCAGTAAGTTTTTATGAAGAAAAATCTCGTTGTATTTCTGGTGTTTGTAATTTCTATGTTCAGCACCCGGTTGATGGCACAGGATTATTTGGGTGATAAAGCACATCCTAAAGTAGTGGTAGGAATTGTAGTAGAGAATATGCGACCAGATTACATACAACGTTTCTGGAACAAGTTTCAGGATGGTGGATTTAAAAAGCTGTATTCGGAAGGAGCGGTTTGCAGCAACGTTAAACTTACACTTCACACCCAAAATTACGCGAGCGGGACTGCCACATTGTATACCGGTGTGCATCCATCTATTCACGGAATTGTAAACAACACCTGGTACGACCGGTTAAAGAAAAAAGAAATTGATTGTACTGAAGATGATTATTACATGACAGTTGGTGCTGACACTGAACTTGGAAATGCTTCGCCCCGACAATTACTATCAAATACTATAACTAATAGTTTGAAAGTACTGACCCAGGGAAAAGCAAAAGTTTTTAGTGCTGCATTAAACAGGGAGTCTGCTATATTTTCTGCCGGACATGCTGCAGACGGCGCATACTGGTTCGACATTGAGTCTGGCCGAATGATCTCCAGTTCATTTTACATCAGTACCTTTCCCGATTGGGTAAGGCTGTTTAACAGTGAGAACTATGCTTCGCGTTACAGTTACCGGAATTGGGTACCCTTGCTTCCGGAAGCCTCCTACACCGAAGCACTTCGCGACGATTATCTTCTTGAAAGAGGTTACTTCGATGAGTTCAACACCTATCCACACACGATTAGTAAATACCTGAAAAGGACAAATGATTTCCGACCTTTCAAAACAACTCCATCCGCAAACCTGATGATTAAGGATTTTGCGCTTCAGTTACTCGATAATGAAAATATCGGGCAAGATAGTATTACCGACTTCGTCAGTGTTGTTTTCTCATCAATGGATTATGAAAACGGCTCGTTTGGACCGGCTTCACTCGAAATGATGGATTCGTATCTTTACCTGGATCAGTACCTGGCAGAACTGATTAGTGGCGTGGAACAACGATTTGGAAAAGATAATGTTCTGTTTTATCTGACTGCCAACACATCTGCTTCCTATCCGGTGGCCTATTTAAAAAATGAGTTCCACATGCCGGTTGATGAATTCAATGTAGAACGCGCGATTGCATTGCTTACTCTATTCTTAAATCAAACATATGGCGATGCCAACTGGATAGAGCACTATTCTGATTTACAGGTATTCCTGGATCACGATTTGATTAAACAAAAAGGTCTCGATTTGAACGGGGTACGTGAAGCTGCTTCTGAGTTTGTGAACCAGTTTGAAGGCGTTCAACTTTCAATGCCGGCGTTTCAACTGGAACAGGGAAGTTCTGCCAACGGCTTACTGGAGCCACTTTATACATCGTATTACAAAAACAGATCGGGTGATTTCCTCTACCTGCTTAAAGAAGGCTGGCAACCTTCCTATAAATTTAAAAAGGTAAACTATTGCGATCAATCGCATATTCCATTGATTTTCTACGGTTATAAAATAAAACACCAGGTAATTAATGGAAAAATTAATGCCATAGATCTGGTTCCTACTCTTTCCGAAATTTTGGACGTACCTGTTCCTGACAAATGCCAGGGGAAAATAATTACTGAGTTATTTTAGTTGGGACTATTTTTCACGCTGATCCTGCTTTTGATCTTGCTTATTCAATGTAAGATTATCAGCATGCAGGTTATCCGATTTCTTTTGTTGTTTTTGCTGAAGAATAGCTGGCTGCATGCTTACCTGCAAAGTGGTATCCGAGCTTAGTTCAATATGGCGCTTGCAGTCTTTAAAGCCATCAAAAGTAAACGTGAGGTCCGCATTTCTTTCGTGAAGAACCAACCTGTAAAATCCATTCTGGTTGGTAATGGTACCAATTTTACTGTTTGAATCAAAAATGCTAACGTTCTCTAAAGCTTTACCAGTTGAGCTATCATTAATGTAGCCTGAAATGGCAATGAACTGAGCCCAGGACATTCCCGGTAATAATAAAAAAATAAGAAATGTGTGGGTGATCAAAAGTGTTTTCATGTAAAAAATGTTTATCGTTTTCTGGCTTCTATAAATATAGACAAAAAACCTGAACAAAAGGTTGCGTCCGTTGTGAATAAAGATTAAGAAATCTTTAATTTATTTAGACTACATTGTTTTGCAGAACGCATAAAAAGCTATTGTAAAACATAAGTTCACATGATAAAATACAGAAATTCTTCTCTATTTAAAATCAGACTTAATTAGTATCTATCAAAGATGCTGAATAACATCCACTTACCTAGCATTTATATTCCTTTATTAAAAAGGTTGTGCGTATTTTTGTTAGCAACCGATGTAGATTTATAACCAAAATTTTTGACCGAATATCAATCAAAATACGGACTAAGACATGTGGACGTATTTAACAATAACAACTATTAACCGTTTTATAACTCAAATTTCTCATGGATCCATTACAAGTTTTAATCAAAGATCTGGCCGATAAGCACGGACGAAGCCGCTCGAGCTTGTTACCAATCATGCAGGGAGTGGTTGAGAAAGAAAATTACCTCTCTGAAAGATCAATGGCAGAAATAGCCCGGGAGATTGATTTACCCGCTGCTGATGTTTACGGCACAGCCTCTTTTTATTCATTTCTTGAGACGAAGCAAACTGGTAGGTATATTATCCGTGTGTGCAAAACCATTACCTGTGCTATGAAAGGCAAGAACCAGGTTCTTTTTGCCATTCAGGAAATGCTCAAAGTAAAATTAGGAGAAACCACTCCTGACAAACGATTTACCCTGCTCGAAACTAACTGCCTTGGCTGGTGCCATAAAGCGCCGGCTATGCTGATAAACGATGAAGTGTACACTGAACTCACTCCTGAAAAGGTACGAGAGATTCTTTCTGATTATATGAAAAAAGACACTAACCACTAAAATTTTCAGCAATGGCAAATTCACATCAATTAAAACGTGTCGATTTTATTTTCAGAAATGAGAACGACTGGGAAAAAGTACTTTCAGATACACTTAAAAAGAAACCACAAGACCTCATTAACGAACTTATCAGTTCAGAGCTAAAGGGACGTGGTGGCGCCGGTTTTCCTACCGGCTTAAAATGGAAACTAACTTCTGAAGCAAAATCCGACAAGAAATATGTTATCTGCAACGCAGATGAAGGAGAACCCGGAACGTTTAAAGACCGTGAGATTCTTTCAAAAGTTCCGTATAAAGTATTAACTGCCATGGCTATCTGCGGGCATATTACCGGAGCCAAAGAAGGATTTATTTACCTGCGGGGTGAATACAAATTTTTAAAGCCAGAACTTGAAAAAGAAATTGAAGAATTTCAATACTACTGTAAGGAAATCAATTTCGTGTTTAAAATTAATGTCTTCATGGGTAGCGGAGCTTACATTTGTGGCGAAGAAACTGCGTTAATGGAATCAATGGAAGGAAAACGAGGCGAGCCCCGGAATAAACCGCCATTTCCTACTCAGGCAGGTTACCAGGGTAAGCCAACCGTCATCAACAACGTTGAAACACTGGTACATACTTTTACCATTTTTAAATACGGTGCCAAGAAATTTTATGATCTGGGAGTCCAGTATTCACGTGGTACAAAATTGTTCTCCGTTTCCGGAGATACACCAAAACCGGGCATTTACGAATTAGAGCTTGGTATGAGCCTACAGGATTTTGTATACGAATTTGGCGATGGAGATACCAAAGCTGTACAAGTTGGCGGAGCTTCCGGATTTCTTGTCCCGCGTAAGAAATTTAAGGATGCAGCCATTGGTTTCAAAGGCAAGCTCACCGGTATTTCGTTACCTACAGGTGGATCGATGATGCTTTTTAACAGCTCCCGTTCCATGTACAATGTATTGGATAATTACCTTGAATTTTTCCGTGAAGAATCATGTGGACAATGCACTCCGTGCCGGGTAGGTTGTCAACAATTACTGCTTGGTATAAAAGCCGTAAAACGCGGGGAGAAACCGGCAACTTATCTTGATAAACTACTTCGGTTGACAGAAACCATGCAACTAACGGCCAAATGTGGATTAGGTCAGTCGGTAGCTAATTCTTTCTCATCAATTGTCGAAAATTTTAGAGAAGAAATGATCTATTAACCCGGAAAAACTAAAAACATGGACAAAAAAGTAAGTATTACAATAAACGGATTTCCTGTGGAAGTAAAAGCGGGAAAAACCATCCTCGAAGCAGCAGAATCGCAAGGCATAAAAATCCCTACGCTATGTTTTCACAAAGACCTGTGTGTGGCAGGTAACTGCCGGGTTTGCGTTGTTGAAGTAGCCGGTCAGACCCGTCTTTCTGCAGCTTGTGCAACACCATGCGAAGAAGGGATGGAGATTTTTACCAATAGTTTGAGAGTACGAAATTCACGCAAACAGATTATTGAATTATTACTCTCCGAACATAATGCAGACTGCACCAAATGTTATAAAAACGGAAACTGTGAGTTACAGACACTTTCATCGGAATATAAAATAATGACACAGGACTTTATTGAACTGATGCCATTAAAAAAATTCTCGATCGACATGTACTCGCCTTCCATTATAAAAGACGACAGTAAATGTATTCGTTGCCAGCGTTGTGTTCGAACCTGTGCCGAGCTGCAGGGAGTGAATGCTCTGACAGTAGCGCATAAAGGAGACCAAATGAAAATCACTACCTTCTTTGAGAAGGCCATGCGCGATGTAGTATGCACCAACTGCGGCCAATGCGTGAACCATTGTCCTACCGGTGCCTTGGTTGAGAAAAACTACATTGAAGAAGTTTGGGAAGCACTGGCTGATCCGGAAAAACATGTAGTTGTGCAAACTGCTCCTGCCGTTCGTGTTGGTTTAGGAGAAGAACTTGGGTTTGAACCAGGAAAAAGGGTAACCGGTAAAATGGTGGCTGCTTTAAAAAGACTCGGCTTCGATTCGGTTCTGGATACTGATTTTACTGCCGACTTAACCATCATGGAAGAAGGAACAGAACTTCTGACCCGACTAAAAAAGGCACTGGTGGACAAAGATGAAACAGTTACACTTCCAATGGCAACGTCATGTTCTCCGGGATGGATCAAATATATTGAACACATGTATCCTGAGCACCTGGACCATTTGTCAACGTGTAAATCGCCACAACAAATGTTCGGAGCACTAGTAAAAACTTACTACGCCAAAGCCCGCAACCTGGAGCCGGATAAAATCGTTTCGGTTTCCATCATGCCATGTACCGCTAAAAAGTTTGAGGCATTCCGGCCTGAAATGTACGACAGTGGTTACCGCGATGTTGATTACGTATTAACAACCCGGGAAATGGCAATATTGATCAAACAAGCAGGTATTGATTTTAATAAAATTGAACCTGCAAAGTACGATCGTTTGATGGGTGAATCTACTGGCGCCGCAGTAATTTTTGGTGCAACAGGTGGAGTAATGGAAGCAGCGCTACGTACAGCATACGAAATTGTAACTGGGCGCGAAGTGCCTTTTGAGAACCTGAATATAACCCCGGTTAGAGGAATGGATGGCATTCGTGAAGCCACAATCAAAATTGAGAACCCTGTAAAAGAATGGGCTTTCCTTGATGGGGTTGAACTCAAATGTGCTGTTGCACATGGACTGATCAACGCAAAAACAGTCATGGATACTGTTAAAGCAGGTACAAGCAACTATCATTTCATTGAATTCATGGCTTGTCCGGGTGGTTGTTTAGGAGGTGGAGGACAGCCAATACCTACTGATGCAGAGATCAGACAAAAACGTGCAGAAGCCATTTATGCCGAAGACAAAGACTTACCGCTTCGGAAATCACACGATAATCCGGAAGTTCAGAAACTTTATAAAGATTTTCTGAAAGAACCGCTGGGTGAAGTTTCACATCATTTGTTGCATACAAAATACACTAAACGCGAACGCTATTGACAATATTCATTCGTTGTTAAGTAAAATCCGGTATATTCGTATACCGGATTTTTTATGATCGATCAATTTATAACATATCTCGATTCACCTTTAGGCTGGTTAAAGATCATAACCAATTCAAAAGAATTGTTGTCAATTTCATTTGAAGAAACTCAAAATGTTTCAAATAATCAAATCCCTGAAATACACCAGCATACTATTCAACAATTAAAAGAATATTTCAATGGTTATAGAAAAGAATTTGACTTGAAGCTGGCACCCGCAGGAACTGATTTTCAAAAGAAAATATGGAGTCTGGTTCAGAAAGTTTCTTTCGGAGAAACTGCGTCATATCTTGATATTGCCCTTACATCAGGATCTGAAAAGAATACACGTGCAGTGGGTTTGGCAAACGGCAAGAACCCGATCCCTATTATCATTCCGTGTCACCGGATAGTAGGTAGCAATGGCAAACTTACCGGATATGCAGGTGGTCTCGATCGCAAACGTTGGTTGCTGTTACACGAGCAAAAACATTCTGTCCACCAACTTCTTTTTTAGTCCCATAAAGAAAATCCTATCCCCTTTATGAGACACTAAATTTGTTGTAAAACAATAAGTTCCCCTGATAATCTGCAACTTAAATATTTTGGTCTGATGCTTGCTGTTCTTTCACCAAGATCAGGAAGATAATAAGATAAAAAATAAGGGAGATTGAAATGGTCGACCGAAAAGGATGGAACTCGAAAGGGTTCCATTTTCTTTTGCAAAGCTTCTTCTTATCCATTATATTCACCCCAAATTTTTAGACATGTTAAGTAGAAACTGGATTTTGATTCTGCTACTTTTTATTACTTCAGTAGCTTACACACAGGAACGATACCAAAGTGAATGGTTCGACGATATCAGTAAAGAAACATATACTTACGCTACCAAAGACGGGCAAAATCTGGATCTGGATATATATTTGCCACAAGGCGATGCAGAACTGGAGCGACCTCTTCTGATTTACATGCACGGCGGCGGATTTTCAGACGGACACCGCGATGATGAAAGTATTCAGGAATTTTGTAATCACATGGCAAAATACGGTTATGTCGTTGCTTCCATTTCGTACCGCCTTACCCGAAAAGATAAACCGGGAAGATTTGGCTGTGATTGCCCTGCCGTAGAAAAACTGAATACTTTTAATGCAGCCGTCGAAGATATTCAGGATGCAACCTTCTTCCTGATTGAGAACAGGGAACAATTTGCAATTAATCCACAAAAAATTATACTGGCAGGTAGTAGTGCCGGAGCCGAAGGAGTTTTAAGCGCCGCATACCAGCCCCCCTATTGCTACGGCCTCGATTCAGGTCCGGTTTCTTATGCAGGTGTAATAGGAATGGCCGGTGCAATTCCTGATACCACAGTTATCTATGATGAATCGGCAGTGCCTTCACTTCTTTTTCATGGTACTGACGATCCGCTTGTTCCTTATGCAACCGCTCCTCATCATTATTGCGCTGAAGGAACTCCCGGTTATTTGATTTTAAATGGATCGCAAACTATTGCCGATAAGTTACGAAGCCTGCACACGCCATACTGGTTACATACAAGTTGTGGTGCAGGACACGAAATTGCCAGCCTGCCCATGACAGAATTCTTCGACGTTATTACTGAATTTTGTTACACCTTTGTAGTTAAAGGCGAGGGGGATGAACGGGAAACTATCCTTAAAGGCAAACAAAACGCAGAAAAATACAGTATCTATAACTTTTGTGAAGAATGAAAAAACTGGCAATCTGGCTTTTATTAATGATTCCTCTTGGAATTTATGCACAGCAAATGAACATTGTAACTTTCAATATTCGGTTTAATAATCCAGGTGACGGAATCAATGCCTGGCCTAACCGGGTTGAAATGGTTACGGGATTACTTCGCTTTCACGAAGCCGATATTTTTGGAATGCAGGAAGCATTGATTGGACAAATCGAGGATATTCAAAATCAATTGCCGGAATTTGAATGGTTCGGCGTGGGTCGTGATAATGGCGAACAGTCAGGCGAGTTCTCTCCTATTTTCTTCCGAAAATCAAAATTTATTTTAATTGAACACGGAACATTCTGGCTGTCGAAAACACCAGATAAACCAAGTAAAGGATGGGACGCCGCTTTAAACCGAATTGTGACCTGGGGAAAATTTCAATCAAAAGAAACAGGAAAACGATTCTTTGTATTCAATACTCATTTTGATCATATTGGAGTAGAAGCCCGTAAAAACTCGGCTCAACTTATTCATAATAAGATTGATGAGTTAACTGCACAAAGTCATTTGCCAGTAATCCTCACAGGCGATTTCAATTTAACTCCAGATACAGAACCAATTTCACTTATTAAAAAATACTTGTCAGATAGCAGAGAAGTAACCAAAGAGCCGCCTTATGGTCCGGTGGGAACTTTTAACGGCTTTACTCCTGGCGCCGAAGAAGAAAACCGTATTGATTACATTTTTGTGAACAGTGATGTAAAGGTTCTGAAATACGGTGTATTGAGCGATTCAAAAGACAAAAGATCACCGTCTGATCACCTGCCTGTATTTGCCAGGGTTCAGTTGAAATAATTAGTTGACATTCAAATAAAACGGGCACTTGTCCTTCAAACAGTGTTCTTTATTCCCAATGTGAAATTTACATTCAATTTTCTCAGAAATTTCAAACTGAACTGACAAACGCTCTCTAAGAAATTTTCCAGCTTCCTGTAAGGAAAGATAGGTGACTCTTTTACAACACCGAGGTCCTCCATACGAAGCCATCGATAATAATGATCGGCCTACTATTGTGTTACATAAATCCCATTCAATAGAACTTAAAGGAGTGGCTCCCAAAACTGTACTCATAAAAATTCCGGTTCCCACTGCTGCTCCGCAGCTTCCATGTGTTCCACAAAATGCTCCGGGAACTTTTTCTGCCCGATTGCGTGCAATCTTTAACCAGCCTTCCAATTTTTTAGTCTTCCTTGTTTTTTTACTATATGAAGCCAACAACACGGCCGGAACCAAATAATGATGATCAGGGCAATGCATTTGAAAACCCGGAGATTTCATCAAAACCTCAGCCATCTCAACCGGATCAACAGAAGCCGATGAAAGACAGTAATCATCAATTAAATCCCATGTGTGTTTTGACTTACATAAATCGCAAATTATTAAATCTTCAGAGCAGGAAGATTTTGCAACTACCGGGATTTTACAGTAAACACATCGTAAGGTCTCAACTGATTCTCTCATAAATTATACTTGCATTTAAAGATACATGGTTTTATGACATTGACATTATAAAATGTTAATCAGAGTCTTCCAACTCAAAAATTTGATTTACCTGCTTTTCAAAAACTTTCGAAATTTTCAGGGCTAAAATAGTAGACGGTACATACCGTCCGGTTTCAATCGAATTGATGGTCTGTCTTGAAACACCAATTAGTTTAGCCAGGTCGTCCTGCGTGAGGTTTTTAATAGCGCGTTCTATTTTTAATCTATTTATCACCTTTCTCTCTGATTCCGTATTTTGAATAATAAAAGTATATGAGATATACTATTAGTGTGGCATTAAACAACATCATGAACCAAACAAAAGCATTTTTCGAGAAAGAGTTATTTTCGACCATTTCATAAGCAGAATATATTCCCACAAGAAAAAACACTGAAATAAATGCAACATACATTGACTTAGTGCGAATCATAGCTGAATATTCATCTTCCTCTCTTTCTTTTGAAAAAGCGATTTGCAGCAATCCAAAGTACATTCCCGAAAGCAAGAAAGTATTTGTACTTGGATTAAAATCTCCCTGAGCTATCGAATACCCAAACACAAAAACCAACCACCCAAGGCCTAAAAACTTCCACCAATGTGGAAGTAATACCGGATTTAGTTTGAAAACATCCAAGGTCCTTTTTCCTGCCGGGAATAAACGCAAAAGAATAATAAAATACGCAACTACTAAGATGGTTCCAATTATTGTTTTCATTGTAAACTTTGCTGTTCAATATGACAAATATACTTTACATTTTTCGTTTTGTCAAGTTTCCTTTACATTTTTATTCTGAGATTTGCTTTTTATCTGGTTTTATTCTTTCTTCGGATTATGTTTGAACAAGCCGGACAATTTATTATCGATGCCGCAGATTTTATCTGGGGCACACCTATTCTCATTTTGCTTTTGGGAGGTGGATTTTACTTTCTTATATATTCCCGCTTAACTCCACTTCGGTATTTTGGCCATGCACTCAGTATTCTCACCGGGAAATACGATGATCCGAACGAACCCGGACAGTTACATCATTACCAGGCACTTTCAACTGCCCTGGCTGGTACAGTTGGCATGGGAAATGTCAGCGGCGTTGCCATAGCTATTACCATGGGCGGTCCCGGTGCTATTTTCTGGATGTGGGTGTCTGCATTATTAGGGGTAAGTACCAAATTCTTTACCTGCACGCTGGCTGTCATGTTTCGAGGGAAAGATTCCGCCGGGGAAATACAAGGCGGCCCGATGTATTTTATTACCGAAGGTTTAGGTAAAAACTGGAGACCGCTTGCCATCTTTTTTTCGATTATGGCCATGATTGGGGTTTCGCCGCTTTTTCAAGCCAACCAATTAACACAAATGATCCGCGATGTTCTGCTGGTTCCCAATAATATTGAAGGTTCGTTTACCAGCAACCTGATTACCGGCATCATAATTTCAATAATTGTTGGGTTGGTTGTAATCGGCGGAATCAAGCGAATCGGGAGTGTTACCGGCAGCCTGGTACCAACCATGGTAATCATTTACACAGTTACTGTTTTATATATTATTTTCTCAAACTCTTCCGAAATTATCCCTGCATTCCGAACCATATTTGAAGATGCTTTCAGTGGAAAAGCAGTTGTTGGCGGTTCTTTGGGAGCAGTGATAATAACAGGCGTAAGGCGCGCAGCTTTTTCTAACGAAGCTGGTTTGGGAACAGCGCCAATGGCACACGGAGCAGCCAAAACCAATGAACCGATCCGTGAAGGACTGGTAGCTATGCTTGGCCCGATTATCGATACGATTTTGGTATGTACCATGACTGCACTGGCTATTATAATTACCAACACCTGGATAGAAAGCAATGCAGACGGCATCACGCTTACTGCTCACGCTTTTGATACTGCCATCCCGGTTTATGGGAAATATATTCTTTCTGTAACCGTGATTTTCTTTTCAATGTCTACCATGTTTGCTTTTCCATATTACGGTGTTAAATCGTTGGGATTTGTTGCCGGCGCTAAATACCAGCATCTCTATAATTATATTTTTGTGATTGTTGTTATCATTGGTGCCGTTTCAAACTTAAGAGTTATTATTGGCCTCATCGACATTTCTTTTGCGTTGATGGCCTTCCCAACTGTCATCTCTGCTATTTTGCTTTCACCACACGTTCGCCGGGCTGCCAAAGATTATTTTCAACGCCTGAAACTCGAAAAACAAAAAAGTTAATTTTCCACTTCGAGTGCTATTGATTTCAATACCAAACATTGTAATTTAGGATTATAGATATTAATAATTTTATCGAATGGAATCATTAGAAAAAGCCTTTTATCACGATGGATATCAACTTGGTTTAAAAGCCATTAAGAATGATAACCTTACCTCTGCCCTATCCGAAATGTATGAATCCATTGATAAGTTAAACGACAGCTTATTTGAGTTTGCTTCCAAACAAGGTCAAACTATTGCTTGCCATAAAGGTTGTGAATGGTGTTGCCACCAGCCTGTTTTTGCTTTGGATTATGAGCTTGAATATTTAAACAATTACATAAATACAAACTTTACCCCTGCACAGCAAGAAAAAATAAAAACACGAGCGATAAAAAAACAGGAAAAACTTAACCCGTTGGAAGAAGATGCTTTGCTGAATGCCAAATATGCCTGTCCTCTGCTTCAAAACGGAGCCTGCATTGCTTATCCTGCACGGCCGATGGCCTGCCGGATTTACCTGTCTACTAATTTGAAGTCGTGTTTGAAATTCTACAACGAACCGGAAGATAAAAATTCCTTTCCTGCCCTCCTTGACTTTCCCATGAGGGCCGGTCGACTATTAAACGAAGGATTCAAGGCTGCTTTAAAAACAAAAGGAATGATTGCTAAAGAATTCCGGATTGAAGAGAAACTCTAGCAAACAAGATCTTACCATATCGAACCCATACCGGGTTCTTACGGCTCATGCGGTCGTGTTACTTTTTACTAAAATCTAATCCGTACCGGATTGCAAAAAAGGATTATCTCAACTCAGTATGAGTTGGGATTTAGTAACCTATTAAATCTACTCCTGTAATTAAACAACCCGGTAAAGGTTGGAATATATGTTCCCCAAACAACCACAATAAATTGAATAGTAATAAACGCCAAACGACTGTTCTAAAATTCTTCCATGACAATACCCGCTTTTCTAAACTTTTCTTCCAGAATTTCCGGTGAGACGGGTCTGCCATTTTTAGTAAGAACAGTAGTGATGCGTGCATTTACCATAACCTTTTCATCCTGTTTACGGATAACCTGTTGATCAAAAATAATTCTTAAACGCCCCTGCTTTCCCATTTTCAATCGAACCAAGAAAACGTCAGCCGGACGAAGCGGAAACTTGTAATCCAATTCGGCACGAATGACCACCGCATCGATTCCGTCGTTATGAAGTTCAGCAAAATCGAGCCCAACATGGTGTAAAAATTTATGGCGGCAATGTTCCAGGTAATTCTGGTACACTGAGTTATTAACTATTCCCTGCAGGTCGCATTCGTAATCGCGCACCTCCAGTTCTATTTCAAAATGGTGATCTTGCATAATCATTTACTATTTGTCATTTCGATCCGTTGACAAACGGAGAGAAATCTGTTGATTTAGAAAGAGATTCCTCAGTCGTTCCTCTCTCGGAGTGACAATTATTTTACCATAAAATCGAACATCTTTTTCCCTTCGAGGTAGCCTTCCAAACGATCGCCGATTTTAACCGGTCCCACTCCGGCAGGTGTTCCGGTGTATATTAAGTCACCAATTTTTAAGGTGACGTATCTGGAAATGTGCGAAATCAGTTCGTCAAATCCAAAGATCATTAAACCGGAATCGCCTTCCTGTACTGTTTGCCCATTAATATCGAGTTTAAAGAAAATCGATTCATCATCAGGAATGATGCTCTTCGGGAAGAAAGTACTGCTCAAAACAGCCGATTGATCAAAAGCTTTGGCTTTTTCCCAAGGCAATCCTTTTGCTTTTAGTTTTGCCTGAATATCGCGGGCAGTAAAATCAATTCCCAGGCCAATTTCGTCGTAATAACGATTTGCAAATTGCTTTTCAATGTTTTTACCAATCTTATTGATTTTAATTATCAACTCTATTTCATGATGCACATCCTGTGTCCAGTCGGGAATGTAAAACGGATCGTTATTCCGCAACAAGGCTGAATCAGGTTTCATAAAGAAGATTGGTTCTTCCGGCACCTCGTTATCCAATTCTTTGGCATGTGCAACGTAATTTCTGCCAATGCAAATTATTTTCATGCTATATTGATTTCGTTCTTTACTTTTTCATCATATTCAATTTCAGCTGAGTCAGCACCTTTTTTGTGTACAGCGGAAATTCGCTGTTTAGTACCCAACCAAAATAACCTGGTTGTTCTTCCAGAACTTTTTCCACCGGAATTCCTTTATTCTTTCCAAAATTAAATACCGGCACTCCATCATCATCATACACAATCCGTCCTACAAAATCCACATTCCGGTCATAGGACGAGAATTCACTTAATTTATCAATATCGTTAACTATCGGCTTCGATTTGGTACCTTTTATATCTTCATAATCAGCATCTTTATACACATCGAGTTGCGATTTTAAAACTTCGTAAGTTGCTTTTGTATCTGCCATTGCACTGTGCGCATCTACCAGTTCCTGGTTACAATAAAATTTATAGGCGGCAGCCAGTGTGCGTTTTTCCATTTTATGGAAAATTGCCTGTACATCAACAAACTTTCTCTTTTTCAGGTCAATATCAATATCAGCGCGCAGAAATTCTTCGGCCAACAAAGGAATATCGAAACGATTTGAATTGAAGCCCGCCAGATCGCAACCTTCCAAAAATTTCGCCAGCGTTTTTGCAACTGACTTAAAAGTTGGTGCATCTGCAATGTCCTCATCATAAATTCCGTGTATCAAAGAAGCTTCGAGTGGAATAGGCACTTCAGGATTAATCCGTAAAAGCTTTTCTTCTTCACTTCCGTCGACATTAATTTTAAGCAAGGCAATTTCAACAATACGGTCGGTAACCACGTTCACTCCGGTTGTTTCGAGGTCGAGAAAAACGATGGGATTTTTTAAATGTAACTGCATGGATTTGTATGAATTAAAAAAGGTACCCCACACATTTTTATACAGGATACCTTTTCATTTTATCGTTAAATGATTTTAGGCGTTTATCATCATCGGCATTAACAACATCAGCATGTCTTCTTCTTCATCATCTTGTTCTGCAGGAAGAAGTAAACCTGCCCTGGTTGGATCGCTCAATTCCACTTTTACATCGCTTCCCGAAATGTTGGTCAGGATTTCGAGCAGGAATGTTGATTTGAATCCAATTTCTATGGCATCACCTTCGTACTCACAAGCCAGTCTTTCAACAGCCGAAATTGAGAAATCGATGTCTTGTGCTGAAACAACCAGCTGGCCTTCTTTAATATTTAACTTGATGAGGTTACTGGCCTGGTTTGAGAATACCGAAACCCTCTTCACTGTATTGTATAAATGCAAACGGTCGATAACCATTTTATTCGGATTGTTGGTAGGAATCACCGAGTTGTAACTTGGGTAGTTTCCTTCCACCAAACGACAGATTAGTTTATAATTGCTGAGCGTAAAAAATGCATTTTTATCGTCGAATTCCACTTTTACATCAAATTCTTCTTTGGGCAACAAATTCTTCAGCAAACTTGCCGGTTTTTTAGGAAGAATGAAAGAGGAATCAAAATCAGCTTTTGCATCCATTCTTCTATAACGAACCAGTTTGTGTGCATCAGAAGCCACGAAACTCATGTAACTGGAAGAAAGCTCCACAAAAATACCATTCATAACCGGACGAAGTTCGTCGTCGGCTGTTGCAAAAAGTGTTTTTTCAATACCTTTTTGTAAGGCCACATGACTTACATTGATTGAAGAAGCACCTTCTTCATCCAGGCTAGGTTGTTCCGGAAAATCTTCCGCATCCTGACCCATGATACTAAACTTACCATTGTCAGAAAAAATTTCAACCTGAAACGATGAGGAATCAATCTGGAATGTCAACGGCTGTTCCGGAAATTCTTTTAAAGTGTCAGTCAACAACTTGGCCGGCACAGCAATCGAACCTTCTCCCTCAATATTGTCGAGTTCGAGGCTGGTAATTAAGGTCGATTCCAGGTCGGAAGCCGTGATAGTGAGTTCAGCTTCGCTTAGCTGAAACAAAAAATTATCCAGGATCGGCATGGTACTTTTACTGCTGATTACCTTGCTGATTGCAGATAAGTGACTCAGTAATTCGGTGCTTGATACAACAAACTTCATGTGATTATTATTGAATTTTTTTGATTGCTAATATTTTGATCCAGTAAGGTTTTTTACTTAACCAAGTACACGAATATACAAACTTTAATAATAACTACCTACCACGATTTTATTGATTTTACCCATGTTTTATGAACGGGTATTTCTGTATTTGCGGATCACGTTGTAAACCACGCCAAAAACAGATACTAACAAGAAGGGGATGAGTACATTCAGCCACTGCCAAAAAGCTTTTTCTTCGCGCAATCTTACCTGGTCGAGAAGGCGTAAGCGCACCGTTCTGTTCCTGAGTTGCATGATTCCCCGATCGTCATTCAGATAAAAAACCGTATTCAATAAAAATTCCGTGTTTCCCCATGTTCTTTTAGAAACACGATCGTAACCCAAGCGCTGTATTTGCGGAGATGCTCCCGAGTAATTTACCTTGTTTGCAATCATTCCGGCATCGGCAAAAACTACCATTTTGTTAGGCTTGCTCGAGTTGATTACATCAGCCGATGAAAAGCCCATTGGTTCAACCATCCGGTTCTGATAAAGAGATGTAAAAGTTCCTTCAAGTAAGACTCCAACCGGGATAAATGACTCATTAAAAAGTTCTCTTGCCGGCGGATTATCGATGTTCTGTAAACTAACCGAAGACGGTGATTTCACTCTTCTTGCGTAAGGTGAGGTCGTTAAAATCACTGATTTTTTAAGCTTCTCATTTCCGGAGGTTGTATCGATGGAAGATACATATTCGGCATAAACCCGATTCAAATTCCTGCTTAATGCCTGATCATCACTGGGTGTTAATAGTGGAGCGTAATACCACGGGTGAAGCGTATATTGTGCAGGTGCCCCCGGAGGAGCCGTATTTACAGCAATTTGCGCACATTCAACATCCTGTAATAGTTCATAATTTAGACGTACACCATATTTAAAAAGCTGATCTCCGAGATTTATATCGTGTGGAAATGCAAAAGTCCGGAATCCCTGAGAAAGACTGTCAACATCAACATGGACAGGATTTATCAGCCAAATGACTTTGCCACCATTCATTATATACTGATCGAGAATAAATTTATCTGCTTCTTCAAAAGGTTTTTGCGGGCCAGCCACGATCAGGATATCAAAATTATCAGCGTATTTACCAAGAGTTTCTGTATTAATGCGGGTAACGTCAAAATCAGCTGAAAGTGAATTGGCAAAATCGAGCGCCTGATACTGGTCCAACTCTCCGTGTCCTTCGAGAAAAGCAACGGTTGATTTTTTTGTCCGCATCAGTTTCTGCAACGCATTTACCAACTCGAATTCAACACTTTCAACCGAATGATTAAAATTATACTCGTGCGAAAAGTCCTGATTATATTTCAAAAAATTTACAGCTACCTCGCGGTCTCCCATTTTTACCAGCGCTCCCGGAAAAATTAGTTTTGTGCTCACTCCTTCCTCCGTTTGATGCCTGAAACTGGTTGGCTGGATACCTTTTTCATACAATTCTTCAATAAAGGCATCACGCTTTTCTGCATTCCCGATCTGATACGGATCAGTTACTTTCAATCGTATCGGTTTTCCGGAGTAAGCATTCAAGACCGCAACTTTTTCAAAAACTTCACGCTGCAATTTCTTTAAACCCGGCTCCAATTCTCCTTCCAGAAAGAATTCGATGGAAACGGGCTGTTCAATTTCGCTGGCAATTTGCATGCTCACCGGAGAAAGCGAATATCTTTTATCCGTAGTTAAATCAATACGAAACAGAAAATTGGTTGAGGCAAAAAACACAAGGAAGAACAAAAAAGTAACCCAGGTTATTTGAATCCGAATCCTTTTTCTTCTGAGTTTGCCGGTTCGAAGGAACACTGATGTAAAGTACAAAAACAGGAAAGTCATTCCGAGGAAATAAACCAGATCTCCCAGGTCAATCACTCCACGCGATGCCGATAAAAAATGTTCGTTGATGCTCAGCCAAATCAGAATTTGTTCAAGTAAATAAGGACCTCCTGCAGATGCAACGAACTCGAAACCTAGATAAAAAATAAAAGACAGAGTCAACGCCAGGATAAAACTAATAATTTGATTATCGGTAAACGACGAGGTAAAAACTCCAATAGCGACATAAATGGTTGCCAGGAAAAAGAGCCCGAAAAAAGAGCCCCAAGTGGCTCCCACATCAATGCTCCCCACAGGATTTCCAATCAAATAAACTGAAAGAAAATAGATCAGTGTTGGAAGCAGTGAAAACAATACCAGCACCATTCCTGCTAAAAACTTGGCAAACACGAGTTTAAAATCAGAAATCGGACGGGTTAACAAGATTTCCATTGTCCCGCTGCGTTTTTCATCGGCAAAAAACCTCATGGTGATGGCCGGAATCAAAAAAAGATACAACCAGGGTGCCAACGAAAAAAATGGTTCCAGTGTGGCATAACCACTGTCGGGGATATTGTAATTTCCCGGGAAAATCCATAAAAACAAGGAACTAACCAACAGAAAAACCAAAATTACCAGGTATCCGATCAGCGATCCGAGGAATATTTTTATTTCTTTTTTAAATAAACTATACACGTTCCACCAAATTTATTAAGCAAAAATGATAAAATAACGTAAAAGGAAAAGGTTCATGGCCAACATTAAAATACCAACAAAATATAAAATAGTTAATCCTTTCCTTTTGCCGACATCGTTTTCAAGTTCCTTCTCATAGCGGGCAACTACCCATTTTTTTGAAAGTGGCTTATTAGTTCTTCTCCAGTTATTTTGACCAATGTAACCATAAAATTCAAAAGTACTGCTCCTCATAAATTCAAGAAAAGCCTTATAGTTTGCAATAACTGGATAAGCAACCTGAAAACGTTTTCCATCAACAAACTCCAAAACGACAGAATGAAAATGTCCGGATCGCCCCGAACCGAAAGTAGCAGTAGCGTATTGTCGAACATCAGCAAATTGATATTTAACTGATTTATTAAATAAAAAATGAAGGATAAATAACGTTTCGTTGATTTCTAACTTAATAACTGTCCGTGACTCTCCAATGTAAACTCCTATTAAAACCAAGAACAGAGCCATAATAGATATTGAAGCCCACAACCAGGGTAATTCCTTTACCTCGAAGGCAAGGAAAAACATGAAAACAAATGCTATTATTGAGTTTATTATTGCGAATGCATATCCCCAACTCCATCGCGTATTCAAATAAAACAATTTCTTCATTTTAAAATTGAAATCATTTGTTCTGCAGCCCGTTTCGAACAACCTTGTTCACCCATTTTGTTAGCCAAAAGTTTATAATCATTCTGTATCCTTCCCCGATAATTTTCATCAAAGAGTAACTTTTGCATCTCGCTTTTTACATTCGGCAAAGTCATTTGAGACTGGATGTATTCAGCCACAATCAGGCGATTCATGATAATATTTGGCAGGGATACTCCAACCATCTTAAAAATAAAATGACGAAAAACGAAGTCGGTCAGCCAGCCTCCTTCCACTTTATAAATAACGGTTTGCGGAACGCGTAACAAGGCAGTCTCCAGTGCTGCAGTGCCCGAAGCAACCAGTGCTGTGTGTGCATTGTTCAGCAAATCGTAGGTTTGATCATAAATAACCGGAATGTTTTTAGCCTGAATATACTTTTTATACAAAGCGGCATCGATGCTTTTCACACCTGCCACCACAAACTGAAAATCGGTGAATAGCTCTGCAATTTGAACCATTATAGGCAGGGTTCTCTTAATCTCCTGAACCCGGCTTCCTGCCAGCAAAGCCACCAACTTTTTATCTCCCAGCTTGTTCTTTTGCCTAAACTCTTTTTCAGTCTGTTTCCTCTGCTTAAATTCTGCCAAAGAATCCATCAAAGGATTGCCAACATAATGAACATCGATTCCGTGCTTTTTATAAAATTCAGTTTCAAAAGGAAAAATCGTAAACATCTCATCTACAAATTCCTTTACTTTTTTCACACGGTATTCTTTCCACGCCCACAATTTTGGTGAGATATAATAAAAAACTCTGATGTTGTATCGTTTGGCAAATTCGGCAATTCGGAGATTAAACCCTGGATAATCAATTAGAATAAGTACATCGGGCTGGTATTCCAGAATTTCTTTCTGGCAAAGAAAGAGATTGCGTTTTATTGTGCGAATATTTAGTATGACATTCAGTAAACCCATGAACGCCATTTCGCGATAATGTTTTACAAGTGTACCACCCACATCCTGCATCAGATCTCCACCAAAAAAACGAAAATCAGCTTCTAAATCACCTGCTTTCAGTTCTTTCATGAGATTCGACCCGTGCAAATCGCCGGAAGCTTCGCCTGCTATCAGGTAATATCGCATACTAAAATGCTCTTGAAATTAACACTAAAAAAGCGTAAAGAATAGTTGCTCCAAGAACACCTCTGGCTGCTCTCTCATATTTGAGTTTTAAAAATCCCCAAAATAAAGCCAGGTTGGCAAATACACATAAACTCATTATTTTAACCAGTGCCTGCAGTTTCCACATGCTTTTCAGGTAATTGGGAAACGACACCGAGTCTTCGCCAATCAAGTAGACCAGAAAAAAAATAATAACAGGCAATAATAATCCGGTCAACAAACCTATTTCCATTCGGTCAAATTTCCTGTTGCGTGCTTTTTGCATGTTAAAATTTCCAGGTTTTCAGTTCTTCAACGGTTTTATAACAAGTCATATCTACACTAACGGGTACAACTGAAACATAATTGTTCTTCAGCGCAAAAAGGTCGGTGTCTTCAGCTTCTTCCTCGAAGTTTTTAAAATATCCGGCCAGCCAATGGTATTCGCGCCCGTGCGGATCGACCCGTTTTTCAAATTCTTCCACCCATTTACCATTTGCCTGACGACATACTTTTATCCCTTTGGGTTTTCCCTTCGGAATGTTAACATTTAAACAAGTAAAAGGCGGAAGCCCATTCTCCATCACATTTTGAAATACTTTTGCCACAATCAGTTTTGCTTTTGAAAAATCGGCATCACGACTAAAATCATCCAATGAAAAACCGATTGAAGGGACACCGTGCAAACCACCTTCGATAGCAGCTCCCATCGTTCCACTATAGATCACACTAACCGAAGTATTGGCTCCATGATTGATCCCCGAAACCACAAAATCCGGAATTCGATCGTGCAGACCGTTAAAGCTAAGTTTTACACTATCAACAGGTGTTCCATTGCTTTTATAAGTCGGAACTCCATGAATTTTTTCAACGGGAGTGGTTCGTAAAGGCTCATCGACAGTAATTCCGCAAGCTTTTCCTGACATTGAAACTTCGGATGAAATCACGACAACATCTCCAAAAAACTGCATAACTTCCACAAGTTCTCTTAACCCGGCAGCATGGATCCCATCATCATTGGTAACTAAAATAAAAGGTCTTTCTGACATAATTTTATAAGGATAAACAACAAATATAGTCAGAATTTGAAAGGGAAGAAGGATGAATTTCAAATTAGCCAAATAATTCTACTTTGATAATGATCCTGTCGGGGAGCACTCAATTTCCTAAGAAAAAAAGACGAAAAACTTCAAATTTGCTGAGATAAAAACTAGCATTCTTTACTCTCAGAATAGGCACTAAATTTTCGTTTGAAGTATATCACCCCTCCTAACTTTACAATTGAGAAACAAGTTACACTAACGCTCTGAGAGATATAGAAAAAGTAAGTTTAAAAACCGCATTGTCGAGTTGCAAGAATATAAAACCAGATTCCATGAAAAAGTTAGTACTAATCATCATCGCAGTTTTATTTACGATTGTCAGTAACGCGCAGTGGTCGTACAAATTTCTATCTAATGAAAGACACTTCCTATATACTTCCGGCGATTTTATCGTAGGGAATCAAAACAGTGGCCAAATAAGCCTGAACTATGTTTATAATACGAAGTATATCATCAATTTTGGTTACTCAGCTACTACTAAAGATGAAGCCTCATTGCCTAATGAAATATTAAAATCAGCAACAGAACTTATTCCTGCATTTTCAACTCCTGCGTTTACGAATAGCGAAAACCTGCACCTTATGGTCGGAAGGGTTTTCAACCTAAATCGCGAAGGGACATTCAGAGTCTTATTACAAGGAGGTCCCGGATTCTACACAAAACGTGCTCCTGCTTTTACGGTTAAATCAAACATGTACGATTATCAAATGGAGTCGTCAAAAGAATTGTGTTTTGTATTAAATCCAAAAGTTGAGATACCGCTTGGAACTATAGGTATCTCGGCTGGCCCAATGGCAGTGCTAAATCAGAATGAAAAATACATAGGAGCCGGCGTTGGAATCATGTATGGAATTCTTGGAAAAGATTAACAAAAACAGAGAATTAAAAACATATTTTAAACTATTCTCTAGGGTTTAACAAGTTAGCCCCAATTGTCAACTTCATAAATTCTGAGAAAAACTTCAGAATTTCTGAGCGTGACTTCAACTTTTCTGATTCAACCCTAAGACTTATCCGGGAAGAAATCAGCTTCAATACTCTATACTTTAGGCAAACATACTTTCAATCTGATTTGGCTTTAACCTAATTTTGATAAAGTGATATTATAATTCTTTTCAGAAGACGCTATCGGGAAGCATTAATCACAAAAAGAATTTACAAACCCATAATGTTAAACCAATGAAAGCGATACTGTTTTTAGTAGCTGTTTCTCTCATTTCCATCTCCAGTCAGGCTCAGTGGTCATATCGTTTTTTATCGCATGAGAAACATTTCTTTTATAGTTCAGGGGATTACATTGTAGGAAACCAAAACGGTGGGAAAATAAGTGTGAATTATGTATACAATAATAAGTATACGGTAAATATTGGATACTCTGCCACCACAAAAAATGAAGCACAGCTTCCTAATGAGATTTTAAAATCAGCCACCGAGTTAATTCCGGCTAATTCAACGGTAGCTTTCAGCAACTCAGAGAACATTCATTTAATGTTAGGAAGAGTGTTTAATTTAAATAAAGAAGGAACTTTCCGCTTTATTTTACAGGGGGGACCTGGTATGATAACCAGCCGAGATCCTATTTATACCGTAAAGTCAAACGTATACGAATACGATATGGAAGCCACAAAAAAAATGTGCATGGTGCTTAATCCTAAATTTGAAATTCCTCTGTTCAGTGCCTTAGGAGTCTCGGCCGGGCCAATGTTAGTGATGAATAATTCAACCAGATATATTGGAGCCGGAATTGGGATAATGTATGGTATAGTTGGTAAAGAATAAAGTTTCAAACAAAATATTGAAAATGGAAACCAGGTAAGATGCCTGGTTTTTTTGTGTATTGGACTCCTGCTCTAATATTTGACCTTTTTTGCAAAATTTCCAAATAAAGAATGCTTTTCGCTAAAACAATCATTTGTATTTGGTGGATTTTTGTATTTTAGTATTCAATGAATTTACGGCCCATATCTAAATACGGGACCTCTGTAGCCAACATTGAAAATGAGGAAAATACTTGCGATCGATGATCATGCAATTAATCTGGAGCTGTTAGAGCAGATTATTAAGGTATTTTATCCGGAGTTCAATTTCTTAGGAGCGAATTCCGGTGAAGATGGCATTAAAAAGGCAGTGAATAACCTGCCTGATTTAATACTTCTGGACATCATGATGCCCGGACTGGATGGATACGAAACCTGTCAAAGACTGAAGGAAAACGCACAAACAAAACATATTCCTATAATTATGGTTTCAGCCCTGGGTCACGATAGCTCAGAACGTATCAAAGGTTTAAATGCGGGCGCTGATTCCTTTTTATCCAAACCTTTCGACAAAGTTGAACTTCGGGCACAAATCAATGTTGCTCTCCGAATTAAAGAATACCAGGAAAGACTTCGAACTTTAAACTCTGAAATTACTCTGGTTGAAGAACGTGAACGCCGACGAATTGCTGAAAACCTTCACGATAGTCTGGGACAAACTCTCTCTCTTGCATACATGAACCTTACTTCTGTAAATGCGATGGAGTGTTCTCCGAAGATTAAAAAAACAATTGACTTTACAACTAAATTAATTAATAAAGCCGTTGAAGAATCTCGTACACTTACATATGATCTTAGTCCTCCAATCCTTTATGAACTTGGATTTATTCCAGCCGTGAGATGGAAACTCGAACAATTTGAAAAAACTCAGGGAATTAAAACTTTTTTCGACTTAAAGAATGAAGTACCTGAATTAAAACGCGAAAATTCAATTTTCCTGTATCGTATCTTTGGTGAACTACTAAACAACATTGTCAAACATGCAAAAGCCAATGTAGTAACTGTAATCATATCATCTACAGAACAAACATTTATCCTTCAGGTTATGGATGACGGTGTTGGAATTGATCCCTCAAAAATCAACCATAAGCCTGAAATGAAAGGAGGTTTTGGACTTTTCAGCATAACTGAAAGACTTGAGAGCATCAATGGAACATTTAATATTGGCCCCTCTGAGAAAGGCACAATTGCAGAAATAATACTACCTTTATATAAACAAGACTTTATTAAAGAAAAAATTAATACTCAGACCTGAAACTATGAAAATTAGAATTGTTGTTGCCGATGACCATCAGCTATTCAGAGAAGGCTTGGTTAATTTACTGGAAAACGATGATGCCATCGAAGTTATTGGAGAAGCTAAAAATGGCAATGAAGCAATTGAAAAAGTTTACGAACTCAAGCCAGACATTCTACTTACCGACATCGCTATGCCGGAAATGAATGGAATGGAAGCAACACGTCAGCTTAAGAAAAAGCATCCTGAACTCAAAATCGTAGCATTATCCATGCATTCCGACAAACAATTTGTGAAAGGAATGCTGGAAGCCGGTACTGATGCTTACCTTTTAAAAAACTGTACACACCAGCAGCTTTTAGAAGCAGTTCATTCAGTATATAATGGGAAGAAATACCTGAGTGAGGACATTACCGAATTGGTAATTAGTGGTTATCTTGATGGCCCAAACGCCTCAGATGACAATTATGCCGAATTATCGGAGCGCGAAAAGGAAATCTTCATTTTGCTGGCCGAAGGTGTTTCAACACGCGAAATTGGTGATAAACTTTTTATCAGTGTTAAAACAGTAGGGACTCACAAACAAAATATTCTTGAAAAGCTGGGGCTGAAAAATAATTCGGATATTGTTAAATATGCGTTAAAGAAAGGACTGATCCAGCTTTAAAACAAAATTGTTTATAAAACCTTTAAACAATTCAATTCTCAGGTCAGTTTAAGAAGGTATAAATCAGATATTTTAAAATACTTTTCGTAGCTTCAGAGCACGAAAATAAAGATAGTGAACCGGGTGACAATTAACGCCCGGTTTCATTTTTATCGTTAATAAATCGTTCAGCAAATGAAACGAGCATATAAATTAAAATCTTTGCACAAAAGTATAATTAATGTACATGTGAGTTACATCTGTTATGTTATAAAACGAATAATTTCAAACAGATGAAAAAAAGAATTGTTGTACTTGGCGCGGGCCTAGTTGGAAGTGTAATTGCGCGTGATTTGGCTACAAACCAAAATGTTACAAGTGTAGATATTAATACTGAAAATCTGAACAAGATTAAAGGCATTGATAATCTGGAGGTCTTACAAGCTGACCTTTCACAAACCGATACCATTAAAAAAGTTGTTGCCGATTTCGACCTGGTTATTGGAGCAGTTCCGGGATTTATGGGTTACCAAACCATGAAAGCTGTAATCGAGGCCGGGAAAAACATGGTAGATATTTCGTTTATGCCTGAAGATTTTCTGGAACTAAACCGACTGGCTGAAAAAAACCGGGTAACTGTAGTTGCCGATTGCGGAGTAGCTCCGGGTATGGGAAACATAATTCTCGGCCATCACAATAAAAACATGCATGTAAAGTCGTATGAGTGTCTGGTTGGTGGACTACCTGTTATTCGCGAATGGCCTTTCGAATACAAAGCTGTCTTCTCCCCCATCGATGTAATTGAAGAATACGTACGACCGGCCCGTTATATCCGGAATTATGAGCTCGTAACACGCGAAGCACTGTCCGATCCTGAACTCATTCATTTTGACGGAGTCGGGACGCTGGAATCGTGGAACTCGGATGGATTGCGATCGTTGATGCAAACGATGAAAAATATTCCCGACATGATTGAAAAGACATTACGCTATCCAGGAAGTATTGAATACCTGCGTGTCTTGCGAGAATCGGGATTCTTTTCCTACGGCGAAATAGAAGTGAACGGGGCAAAAATCCGCCCCATCGATGTAACCGCGCAATTGTTATTCCCGAAATGGAAACTGAAACCAGGCGAAGAGGATTTTACAGTTATGCGAATTGCAATTTCAGGAGTGGAGAACGGTAAAGAAAAAACTTACGAGTACAATCTGCTAGACCGTTTTGATCGTGAAAACCAGATCATTTCGATGGCACGAACCACTGGCTACACCTGTACTGCCGTTGCCAATCTTTTGCTCGATGGCGGATTTTCAATACAGGGAGTTAGTGCCCCTGAGATGGTGGGAGCCAAACCCGGAAACTTACAATATATCTTAAAATATCTTGAAGAAAGACAGGTTATTTACCGTATTGAGGAAGTATAAAAACTAATAACTGCACAATTGTTAAAGAATGAAAAAGCTTACATTATTTACTTTTTTGTTACTATTCGTAACGCTCTTGAATGCACAAAATTCCAAACGTCCGCTTACACTAGACGACATTCTGAAATGGAATCGCATTACTGAAACACACATTTCGAACAATGGAGAATACATTGTTTACAAGGAAGAGCCCTGGCAGGGCGATCCTGTTATGAAAATAACAACTCCCGATGCTGTTGAACAGGGTTCATTTTTAGGTGGTATCGATGCAACTATCACTTCCGATTCCAGATTTGTGGTTTTTAAACTGGAAGCTCCGGTTGATACCGTTCGTGCCCTGAAACTAAAAGGAATAAAAAAAGACGACTTGCCTCAGAACCAACTGATTATTTTCAACCTGGAACAAACATCTACAGATACAATTAGCAACCTTCAATCTTTAAAAGTTCCGGAAAAATGGAACGGTTGGATCTTTTATCAGCTTAATGAAGAAAACAAAAAAAATGATGATAAGAACGGAAAAGATAAAAAGAAGGTTTTTCCACTTTTTGTGCATAATTTGAATACCGGCGAAAGTATTCGGGTTCCGGCTGTAACAGAATATGAAATTGCAGAAGAAGGAAGCGTTTTAGCATTCGCTTCTGAAGGCGACAGCCTTTTCGATGCCGGAGTTTATTTGTACGAGCTGCAAAACAACAAACAACTGGAAGTATTAAATGGAAAAGGGAAATTTGCTCAGCTGACATTAAACAAACCGGGTAGTCAGTTTGCGTTTTTAGCTGATACGAGTCAAGCAAAAGAAGCGGAATATTCAGTTTATTACTGGTCTGGTGAAGGAACTGCAGCAATGATAATGGATAATTCAAATTCTTCGTTGCCAGAGAATTGGGAGATCAGTGAAAATGGAAAATTAAATTTCTCAAATAATGGTGAAAGTTTGTTTTTTGGTTCAGCCCCACAAAAAACGCCAAAAGACACAACCATTCTGGAAGAAGAAATTCCGGTATTGGATGTGTGGAGTTGGGATGAAGAAATTCTACACACTGTTCAATTAAACAACAAGAATCGTGACGAGAAGAAAACTTATCTGGCCGTTATTAACCTGAAAGATCGAAAAGCTGTCCAGTTGGAAACTGAGCAGTTCACCAATATAAGTTTAATCAATAAAGGAGATGCCGCCCAAGTGCTGGCTACTTCAAACCGACCATATGCCGTTCAATCCATGTGGGAGGGAAATCCGGTTCATAATGATTTTTACCTGGTTGATATAAATACAGGAAAAGCAACGATGTTTAAACAAGACTGTCGGGCACAACCGATGACCTCTCCTGCAGGAAAATACGTGTACTGGTATAATGCCATTGACACCAGTTGGAATACTTATGAGCTTTCTTCTGGTAAAGAATTTAAAATTACTTCACCTCAGTTGGTTAAAGTAGCGGATGAATTAAACGACGTTCCAAATCTGCCTGATTCATATCGTTTTGCTGGTTGGTTGACAAACGATGATGCATTTCTGGTTTATGATCGGTACGACCTATGGAAAGTAGATCCTACCAATTCTGTTAAACCGGAAAATCTTACTTCCAACGGAAGAGAAAACCGAATCAGCTACCGGCTTGTGCGATTCAATGCAGAGCGAGGAGAAGGGATTAATCCTGAAGAACAGGTTTTATTAAAAGGATTTAATGAGCAAACCAAAGCAGACAGCTATTTTTTATTTGATTTAAGAAACCCCGGCAAAAAGAAAATCGTGCTGGACGGAAATTTCAAACTCAATACACCTATAAAGGCAAAAGAAGCAGACTTAGTTATTTATACAAAAGAGAATTTCCAAACCTATCCAAATCTATTAGCTTCAAATTTAAAATTTAAAAACCCGGTTCAGTTGTCGGATGCAGCTCCGCAACAAAATGAGTTCCTGTGGGGAACCGCTGAATTGGTAAGCTGGCGTTCGTTGGATGGTATGGTGCTGGAAGGCACCTTGCATAAACCGGCGAACTTTGATCCAACCCAAAAATACCCGATGATCGTAAATTTTTATGAAAAAAGCTCGGATGCACTACTAAGCTACCGAATGCCTGAAAACAATCGATCTACCATCGACTATCATTATTACACAGGCAATGGTTATATTGTTTTCAACCCAGATATTTATTACAAGGAAGGATATCCGGGAGAATCAGCATTCAATTGTGTGATGCCGGGCGTTACTTATCTTATTGAGAAAGGTTTCGTAGATGCAGACCATATTGGCGCACAGGGACATAGCTGGGGAGGTTACCAAGTAGCCTACTTGGCAACACGTACAAACATCTTCGCGGCTATTGAATCGGGAGCGCCGGTTGTAAACATGTTCAGTGCTTATGGTGAAATCCGTTGGGGAACGGGTTTGAACAGATCGTTCCAATACGAACATGCACAAAGCCGTATCGGGAAATCAATTTGGGAGGCTCCGCTACGATATCTTGAAAATTCGCCAATATTCACACTCGATAAAATTCAGACACCAATCCTGATTATGCATAATGATGATGACGGAGCAGTGCCATGGTATCAGGGAATTGAGTTTTTTATTGGGATGCGCCGGCTTGGAAAACCAGCTTGGTTGCTCAACTACAACGAAGCTGACCATTGGCCGTTAAAAGTTCGCGACAAACATGATTTCCAAATCCGGTTATCACAGTTCTTTGATCATTATTTGAAAGGTGCACCAGAGCCCAAATGGATGAGCGAAGGAGTTCCGGCCACTAAAAAAGGAATTGAAATGGGGTATGAAATGGAAGAAAAATAATCTGAGACTGACCAATTCTAAAAAAAGGATTCCGGAAAACCGGAATCCTTTTTTTTATTCGATCGATTCATAAATTTCAGTGGCCTTTACTACATCTTCTTCACTCACCCTGATTTCAACACCAAGCGTGCCGGCAATTGTCGGGAAAGTACCTTCAATAATAGCACCATGTTCATTCACCACAATATAATCAATAGAGGCAGCTTCCAACATGTCTTTAAATAAATTCATCCGAATATCCATCGAATTTGGGAAAGTAGCCACTGTTACTATTTTATCCATATCAATTATTTCTAACTTGATTAAGATACTGATTTTTTCATTTCAATGAACAGCCTCTAAGATAAAAGTTAGCGGCTAATGATTTGCTCCCTTTGTTTCAATTATGATAACACCGTTGGCACCACGTGCGCCATAAATGGCGGAGCTCCCATCTTTAATTACATTAATGCTTTTTATATCATTCGGATTTAAAATATTCAGCACACTTTTATCCTGAGCTACACCATCCACAACGATAAGTGCACCACTACTCAGGTTAATTGAATTCACTCCCCTGATAATTATATCTCCTGAAGGATCAACTGCTACTCCTGCAAATCGCCCCCTTATCAAATCATACATATTGGAATACTGAGAGAAATTCACATCATCATTGGTTAATTGGGAAAGTGCATTAAGCTTTTCTCCATCTTTAACATAACCATAACCGATAGCATACTCTCTAGATTTTTCGGTTGGTTTAAGCTTTAGGTTGATCAGTGCCATTTTAATATTCGGTTCCAATTTCACTGTCTTTGGATAAAATCCCTTTGCACTCACTTTCAACTTATCTTCCGATTTTACTTTTACCAGAAATCGTCCAAGCGTATCGGTCTTTACAATGTCTTTTGAACTTATCACTTTTACATCGGCACCAATAAGAGGAAGACTATCAAATGTGGTTACCATTCCAGATATCACCCGTTCCTGAGCTGAAGATGTGAAAATGCCAAAAGCCAGCATTAGTGTAAACAAAAAATATCTTATTTGCATGACGTGGAGTATTTAATTAATAAATGTTATATATAAGACAATCTACAAATATCAAACCCTTAATTACAGAGACCATTAAAAAATAAAAAAACATATTTTTTTTTCTTTATATTCATTTACAGGTTACTTTGAATAAGCAGGCCCAACTCGTTTAACACGAAATGGTTTTTTATTTTGCGATTCAAAATAAGTACGCATCTGCACTTCTGCAATAATACCTGTGGTTATGAATTGAATCCCTCCCAAAACCAGTAAAATTCCTAAAAGCAAGAGTGGTTTCCCCCAAATATCGTGACCTAAAATTTTCAGAACCAACATGTAAAGATTGATAATCACTCCCAATCCCAGTGTTATAATACCTATATTCCCGAAGAAATGCATCGGTCGTTGCATATATTTTTTAAAGAAAACCATCAGGATCAGATCACTGATGACACGGGTTGTCCGGCTAAGATTATACTTTGAATTGCCAAACTGCCTTGGCCGGTGATTCACATCTGTTTGCGTGATCCGGGTTGCACCTTCCAATGCGATAAGAGCCGGAATGTAGCGATGTAATTCACCATAAATATGGATACTTTTAATGGTTTCTTTTGTGAATATTTTCAATGTGCATCCTAAATCTTTCATATGAATGCCAGTGGCATTCCGAATCATGTAATTGGCAATCTTTGATGGGATTTTTCGCAAAAACATACCGTCTTTTCGATTCGACCGAACCCCGGCAACCATGTCCCAGTCTTCCTCCTCAATCATCTTTAACATTGCTGGAACATCTGCTGGGTCGTTCTGAAGGTCACCATCAATTAAGGCAATATATTCGCCTTCTGCCTGATCGATACCTGCCTGAAGCGCTGAACTCTGACCATAGTTTCTTTTCAATTCAACCAAAATAAAGCGATCGTCGTTGATCTTTCTGATCTCAGATCGTGTGCGATCTGTTGAACCATCATCAACATAAATGGCTTCAAAGTCAATGTCTTTCAAGGCCGTTTTTATTTCATCAGCCAGCGGCAGAATGTTTGGTTCTTCATTATAAACACAAATAACAAGCGAGAGCTTTTTCATTAGGTTGAATTTATGCGAATATTCTATTTTGTTTTCTGAAACTTTACAATATACAAACTTACACAATCCAAGCAGATTATTTGAATCAGAAAATCGGATTTAATTTCCATATAAACGAGAAACGCACTGTTTTGTAGATAAAATCGTGCAAACCGCATTGATATTCTATTTTGACAGCTTTGTTTTTCAGGTCCTTTCTCAAATCGAAGTTTAATTGCATGGGGCGGTCACCGTTATTTTTATAACCATAATATCCCGACCACGATCCGGTAAATCTCCAGGAGCTTTTTTCGATGTCAGCCCCTAGTCCATAAAGTAAAGCATCGTTTTGCAGATTGAGCTCGTCATTGGTTTGCCAGCTGTAAAATCCGATCATTGCAATAGGTCTGAATAAGTATACGTCTGCTTTACCCAAATCCTTTGACAAAGTTAAGTCAAAATTATACCCCGGAGAATCGGAATACCGGACTGCTTCCAGGTTGCTGCCCGAAGCAGTTCGCAAGTTAACCCGGAGCATTGTATTCGGAAATTTTCGGTTTTTAACCAATTGGATCAAAGTACTAACATTTAAATCACCATAAGCGATTCCTTTTCCGTTTCTGTCACGCGAGAACCTTTCATCCCTTATTTCATTGGTAAAATTGTAATGTTCCAAAATTACCCCAAAAACTTCAACGGCTATTTTGCCATTCGCAAAAGGAATATAAGCTTTCGCCGAAATATCCTGTGTCGGATCGCCGGGATGAAAATGATTGGAGACGGTAAGTTCAATTTCTGTATTATTTTCAAGAAAACCACGTTTTAATTCCGGTACGGGCAATGCATTGGGACCAAGGTAACCCGACGACATGATAATCCAGTTTCGCCAACCCGGCATCCCTGATTCCCACCCATGTATCTGGTTCCACCAGGTATAATCTTTCTGTGCTGCTGAGGTAAAGGAAAGAAGCGAAAAAAACAGGATAAAAAAAAGATTCCGCATGGTATTAAATTGAGCACTAAAGATAAAAAAACCCTTCAGAAAACACTGAAGGGTTAATTGAACTATAGCTCAAGTTTTTCTCTTATACTTTGTGGAATGGCATCCTTGTGAACCATTATACTCATTGTTTTGTAAGCTACATATGGTTTCGAGGCATAAAAGTACCCATTATATTTATTGTATTCACCCCAGGAATTTTTCACTTTATAAAATACTGTACCATCCTGGTCTTTTGCTATACCAATAATATGCATGCCATGATCATCGGTCGTCAGGTAATCATCAAATGCAGCCTGACGCATTTCCTGTGTTACAGTCATTTCTTTAACCGGCTGATTCAATTCATACAACTCTTTTTCCTTTTCTTTTTCAGGAAGAGATTCCCAGCGTGTAATTTCTGCATTGTCCATATTCTCACCTGGTGCAGCCGGTAACACAGCAACTCCTTTATCGCTCGTTAAAAATCCTTTTTCGCTCACATCAGCTGCCCAGGCTACGGTAAATCCGTTTTTCAACGAATAATCGATGATTTCTTCCAATTCATTCAGCGGAACATTATATACTTCATCCCACGACCAGTTATCGGGAACTTCCAATATAAATTCGGAATAAAACGGATGATGTGTGTATGACGTGATTTCTACATAATCGTCCATATTAAGGCCAACATATTCACTCGCAAAGCTTTGAGGGGTATATTGTTTTCCTTCGTATTCAAATTTATTGGGTAGCTGCCCCAGGTAAGAATCCAAAGTTCCGTCTACAGCCTCGTGCCACGATGTACTCAGTTTGCGGTTTTTATTCTCGATGACTGAATTTACCAGATTCAGTAACATATTATCCATTTCGCCGTGTACATGTTTTTCCTCTCCGTATTGTAACCCGGTGAAAACCGATTCAGGCACAATCCCATATTTTTTAATCATGTTTGTTACATCGTGAAACGCACCTCCGGCCGAAAAATTCAAATTTCCATGCAGGCGAACATCCTTTTTCGCTTTATCCGAATAGGTATGCCAAACAACGAACATTTCGGAAAGATCCACTTTTGGTTTTCCTAAACGGATCATTTCCGATTCCAAAAAAGATAACCCTGAAAATGACCAGCAGGTTCCGGAACGAAACTGATCTTTAACCGAAGTAACCGGAAGGGAAATTTCATCCTTGAAAATATATCCTGGTTTTTCAGCTTTTTTATCTCCGTCATTCTCCGCAAATACACTAACCACCAGGACTGTTAAGAATACAGTAATTAAATAGCGCAAATTCTTCATGTTTAAATCGTAATTTTTACTCAGATTTTTACCCCCGTAATTGAACCAGCTTCAAATTTAATAATTAATTTTTTTTATCAAAACGTAAAAAAACAAATTGCTATTTTACTGAAACAGAAGGCAAAGAGCTCTGAATCTCCTTATAACGAAAACAATCTACCAGATGATCGTTTACCATCCCGGTGGCCTGCAAATGAGCATAAATTACTGTGCTTCCCACAAACTTGAATCCCCGCTTTTTTAAATCACTAGATATGAGATCGGAAAGAGGTGTTTTGGAAGGAAGTTCTTTTAATGAAGTAAAATGATTTTGAATGGGCTGATAATTAACAAAACTCCAAATGTATTTATCGAAGCTTCCAAATTCGTTCTGAATTTCCAGAAATCGTTGTGCGTTGTTTACCGTTGCCGCAATCTTTTGTTTGTTTCGGATAATAGAAGCATCTTCAGTTAATTTCTGAATCTTCTTCTCAGAATAAGCAGCCACCTTCACCGGATCAAAGTAGTCAAAAGCTTTTCTGAAATTCTCACGTTTATTTAATACAATCTGCCAGCTTAACCCAGCCTGAAAACCTTCGAGTACAAAGAATTCGAACAGTTTCTGATCGTCATGCAAAGGAACACCCCATTCTTCATCATGATACTTTATCATTAATTCGTTGGAAGTTCCCCATTCACAGCGTTTACACATGTCATTTTTTTTTTAGCGCAGAAGTTAAATAAAATTAATAACAACAACAGCCGAGACCCTAAAATGTTATTTTTGCTTGTTCAGTTTAAAACAGGATGAAAAAATTAAGCATCGCTTTTCTTTTATTAATATCACTCAGTTTTGTCGCAGAGGCACAACTGAATATCAACCACTTTATCACTGTAGGACGCACTCGTATTGCGATTGGTAATTACACCGGCGCCATCGAATATTTCAATATTGTAATTGAATTTAAACCGTATTTGCCCGAAGCTTATTTGTATCGTGGAATTGCAAAACACTCGCTGGAAGATTATCGCGGTGCAATTAAGGATTACAACAAAGCTATTGAGCTAAAACCATATTATCCAATGGCTTATAATAACCGGGGCATGGCATACCACAACTTGCGTCGCTACGACAAAGCCATTGAAGACTACAACCGCGCACTTGAGTTTACGCCGGATGATGAATCGATATATAACAACAGGGGTATTGCCAAACTGGCATTAAAAGATTTAAAAGGTGCAATAGAAGATTACGACAAGGCCCTTGAAATTAACCCTAAGTCCACTTATGCGCTGATGAACAGAAGCAATGCCAAGATTGTAAGCGGAGATATAAAAGGAGCGATAAAAGATTTGAATGAGGTAATCATTATTCGCCCGCATTATGCAGCCGCCTACCTGAATCGTGGTTTGGCACGTTTCGAACTCGAAGATTATGCTTCTGCATTACGCGATTACGACCAGGCAATTAAATTCGACCCAAGTAATGCACTGGCTTTTAATAATCGTGGAATTGTAAAACACAAACTGGAAGATTATCAAGGAGCGATCATGGATTACGATATGGCCATTAAACTAAATCCTGAAATGGCCAGCGCCTTTTTCAACCGTGCCATGGCAAAAGAAATTCAGGGGTTGGCAGGATATGAAAGTGATTACAAAACTGCTGCCCAATTAAATCCTCAATTTGATCTCAACAGCAGAAAAATCAATGCGGAACAACTGGCACAACAACAGCAGCAAAAAAATCAACAACATGCAGGTCAGCAACAAACGAATAACTCAGCAACAAATCAGCCCCCTCCGGATAATGCCACTGCAGATAATACTCAGCAGCAGGAAACGACAAAAATGACCGAGGAAGAAATAAAGGCACAGGCTGAAAAAGAGCGGGAAGAAGAGGTACGCCGACGAAGAGCAGCTATGAACGTGGTAGTAGAAGATACACGGGATTTGCCAGAAGAAGTGGAAGATATTGAAGATGGAAGGATCCAGAACAAGGACATTGTTATTGATTTACAACCCATGTTTTTTATTTCGGCTTTTGAAAAAAATGCCGTTGATTACGACCGGTTTCAGTATTACAATGTTGCGATAGATGATTTGAATGTAAAGAATAATTACGATCCTATTTTGTCGATCACCAATAAACCGGTGGCCAGTTATCAATCAGTTTTCGAAAACTTCATTTTGTTTTTTAACGAAAAAATCGATGTGCAGGCCAATGCAACAAATTACCTGAACAGAGGCATCTTTTACAGCCTGACAGGTGATTTCAACAAAGCTCTTAGTGATCTCGATAAAGCAATCGAAATGGATGATAGGCTTGGAATAGCCTATTTCGAACGCGCCAATTCATTATTCAGTATGCAGGAAAAAATGGAAATTGTAACTGGAAACCAGGGTTCTGTCTCACTCTCAATGACACAAAGGAATACATCCGCTTCAAAATCTAAAAACGATAACACATCCTTCGATTACTCGCAGATATTGAACGACTACCAAATTACACTGTTCCTGAATCCGAAATTCTTTTTCGGATATTACAACCGTGCGTACATTAAGCTAAAACTGGGTGAATACACCAGTGCTGTCGAAGACCTGAATCATGCCATTGAACTGGAACCGGAATTCGCTGAAGCCTATTTTAACCGTGGCCTTACCAAAATCTTTCTGAACGATGTAGACGGTGGAGCCATAGATCTAAGCCGGGCCGGGGAATTGGGAATTGAGGGGGCTTATAACATTATTAAGCGGTACTGTAATTAAGGATTGAAGAGTATAGATGAATGAGATTGATGGAGGAGGTTGTTAAATTGATAAATTGCAAAATTGTATTGTTCCTTTTATTATACATGCAATCTTTGAACTCTGATTTTTAGAATCTGATTTTTTACTTTTGACTTGAATTATGAATCAACCACTCGCAGAACGACTTCGGCCCCGTACTCTGGACGACTACATAGGTCAGGAACACCTCGTGGGTAAAAATGCCGTTTTGCGGAAGATGATCGAGTCAGGAAATTTAAGTTCACTCATTTTGTGGGGACCACCAGGCGTTGGAAAAACCACCTTGGCTAAGATTATCGCCAATACACTTGAACGACCGTTCTTCGTACTCAGCGCCATTAATTCTGGTGTTAAAGATATTCGCGATGTTATTGATAAAGCAAAAAAGCAACAGTTTTTCAGCCGGCCAAACCCGATTCTGTTTATCGACGAGATTCACCGTTTTAGCAAATCACAACAGGATTCGTTACTTGGTGCCGTGGAAGATGGAACAATAACACTGATTGGTGCCACAACAGAGAATCCATCGTTCGAGGTGATCTCTCCCCTGCTTTCGCGCTGTCAGGTTTATATTCTGAATCATCTCGATAAGGAAGCTCTGCTAAAAATTGTCGATCAGGCGCTGAAAAAAGATACTGTTCTAAAAGAGAAGAAAATCAAGCTCAAAGAAGACCAGGCTTTACTACGATTTTCAGGTGGTGATGCACGGAAACTGCTCAATGTGCTCGAACTGGTGGTAATGGGTGAAGATGGTGACAAAGTAGTAGATATCACTGATGAAAAGGTAACTAACCGGCTCCAGAAAAATCTGGCGATTTACGATAAAAAAGGCGAGATGCATTATGACATCATTTCGGCTTTTATAAAAAGTATCCGTGGCAGCGATCCCGATGCAGCGGTTTACTGGCTTGCCCGAATGCTGGAAGGTGGCGAAGATGTAAAGTTTATTGCCAGGCGTTTATTGATCCTGTCGGCAGAAGATGTCGGATTAGCAAATCCGAATGCACTGCTCTTGGCACAAAATACCTTTGATGCGGTTCATAAAATTGGGATGCCTGAAGCCCGGATTATTCTTTCAGAATGTGTAATTTACCTGGCTACTTCTCCTAAAAGTAATTCGGCCTACGAAGCAATTGATGCCGCGATTTCAACAGTCAGGAAAACCGGCGATCTGTCAGTGCCTCTTCACATTAGAAATGCACCCACTAAACTGATGAAAGAAATTGGTTACGGGAAAAGCTACAAATATGCCCATGCCTATGAAGGTAATTTTGTAGAGCAGGACTTTCTACCGGAAGAAATAAAAAAGGAAAGGTTTTATCAGCCACAAAACAATCAGACAGAAATAAAAATACTTGAACGCCTGAAAAAATGGTGGGGAGAAAGATTCTAGTTTACAGTATTCAGTCGCATTACTCAGTTGAGCTTTTCCAAAGTTTGAAACTTTGGAAAAGGTTTCCTGAAAAGTTTCAAAACAGATTCGTAACAACCAAAAATGAAAAAGCCGATCTGTAAATAACAAACCGGCTTTTCAGTATCATAAAGAAATACTCTATTCTTCTTTCTTTTCTTCTTCGTCAGTAGTTTCTTCTGTTGCTTCGGCTGATGTTTCTTCAGCAGCTTCTGCCACAACTTCAGGTTCTTCAACCACTTCTGCTTCAGCTGCAACTTCCGCTTTTGGAGCTTCTTTAACAACTGCTTTCTTTTCGGCAACAGGTGCTTCAGCTTCAGCTTTTTTTGCACCACCACGACGCGAACGACGTTTTTTGGTTGATGTAGCCTCTTCTTTTGCAGCCAACATTGCTTCGTTGAAGTCTACCAATTCGATAATACACATTTCAGCATTGTCGCCCAAACGATTACCGGTTTTAAGAATACGGGTGTAGCCACCCGGACGATCGCCCACTTTTTCAGCCACTTCTCTGAATAATTCAGAAACAGCGTCTTTGCTCTGCAGATAACTAAAAATTACCCTGCGAGAGTGAGTTGTATCGTTTTTTGCTTTGGTAATCAATGGTTCAACATAAGTACGCAATGCTTTTGCTTTTGCAACAGTAGTGGTAATTCTCTTATGTTCGATAAGAGAACTGGCCATGTTGGCAAGCATTGCCTTGCGGTGTGCTGATTTACGTCCTAAATGATTAAATTTCTTATTGTGTCTCATTGCTTATTACTCCTTATCAAGTTTGTACTTGGTAATATCCATCCCAAAATTGAGGCCCATGTTGTCCAAAAGGTCATCCAGTTCGGTTAACGATTTTTTACCGAAGTTTCTGAATTTCAACAGGTCGTTACGGTTGTACGTAACCAGGTCGCCCAATGTATCCACATCGGCAGCTTTCAAACAGTTCAATGCACGAACTGAAAGATCCATGTCTACCAATTTAGTTTTGAGCAACTGACGCATGTGCAGTACTTCTTCATCAAACTCTTCGTTTGCAAATTTCTCGTCGGTGTCAAGAGTAATCTTTTCATCCGAGAACAGCATGAAGTGATAAATCAGAATTTTTGCTGCTTCTTTCAACGCGTCTTTTGGGTGGATTGAACCATCGGTGGTGATTTCGAGAACGAGTTTTTCGTAGTCGGTTTTTTGTTCCACACGGTAGTTTTCAACAGCGTATTTTACGTTTTTGATCGGTGTAAAAATAGAATCGATCGGGATTAAACCGAATTCTTCTTCAACAGGTTTGTTTTCAGAAGCAGGAATATAACCACGGCCTTTGTTAATGGTCAGTTCCATTTGAATCTTCACATCCGACTCCATTCTACAAATTACCAATTCGGGATTTAATACCCTGAAACCAGTCATGAATTTGTTAATGTCGCCAGCAGTGAGTTCTTCCTGTCCGGTAATTGAGATCGATACTTTTTCACTGTCAAAATCTTCCACCTCGTTTTTAAAACGAACCTGTTTCAGATTCAGGATAATATCGGTAACATCTTCAATAACCCCTTTAATCGTAGAAAACTCATGGTCAACACCTTCAATTTTTACAGTTGTAATCGCATAGCCTTCCAACGACGATAACAGGATTCGACGCAACGCGTTACCCACAGTAATACCATATCCGGGCTCTAGTGGACGAAACTCGAATTTTCCGACCTTGTTGTCGGATTCTAACATTATCACCTTGTCAGGCTTCTGGAATGCTAATATTGCCATAATAACTCTTGTAAATTTATTATTTTGAATACAACTCTACGATCAGTTGTTCTTTGATGTTTTCTGGAATTTCTTCGCGCTCCGGACGATTCAGGAATTTACCAACCATCTGGTTAGCATCCCATTCGATCCATTCGTAACTCGAACTTCTACGCGAGTGCAATGAGGTCGTAATTTCTTCCAGCGATTTAGATTTTTCGCGAACGCCAACAACGTCTCCCGGCTTAACCTGGTACGATGGAATATTTACTACGGTTCCGTTAACTGTAATGTGTTTGTGCGAAACAAACTGACGGGCAGCTGCCCTTGATTTTGCAATACCCATGCGGAAAACTACGTTATCAAGACGTGATTCGAGTAACTGCAGTAACACTTCACCGGTTACCCCTTTTGAAGCCTGAGCTTTTTTGAAGAGGTTACGGAATTGCCTTTCCAGTATACCATAGGTATATTTTGCTTTTTGTTTCTCTTTTAACTGCAAGCCGTATTCTGAAGTTTTCTTACGTTTTGCAGCTAACCCGTGCATTCCGGGAGGATAATTTTTGTGTTCGAACACTTTATCCGGCCCGAAGATGGGTTCGCCGAATTTACGGGCGATCTTAGATTTTGGTCCTCTGTATCTTGCCATTTCCTTTTCGTTTTAAAATTAAACCCTACGTCTTTTTGGTGGGCGGCATCCGTTGTGCGGAAGC
>DAOPJR010000015.1:0-47433 GCA_035399765.1 Draconibacterium sp.
AAATACAGATCATCTTTCAGGTTCTCTCCCCCATAACTCCAAGTATGACCTTGTCGCAAACGCATCCGATAGCTCAATAATATGCCTTTAGGTTTGTTAACTCTGTATTCTACATTCACTTTTTCATCTACATAATCAGCCTGGCGCAAATACCCTAAGTCATTCAACTCAACTCCGGGCGATCGCCACTCAAGATTCCCGTCAACCCTGAATTTACCGCTTCGTTTACCTCCACTGAGATCTCCTCCCCAACCACTCAATTGGGTCAGATTAGGATTATATTCAAGGTAAGCTGCATCTTCGCGTTGATAGTAGTGCCGTGAGTTTAGTTGTAACCGGGAAATGGCTGTTTCGCTTCCGTTAACATTTGAGTAGAAACTTTTACCGGTTATAAAATATTTCCGGTTTTGCCAGTTGTGTTCAAAATCGAAACCTCCAACCAACGAATTGTCGGGTAAGATTTCAAGGTTCTCATCTTTAATATTTCGGATAGTAGAAGTAACCATTCCTCCAATAACCGTATTACCATGGTTAAAATCCTGCTTTATCCGACCAATGGTATAATTTGTAAAAGGCTCGGCGGCAATTGTTTCTTTTACATCACCATTTTGAATAATGGCATTTTCACTTGCTGTTATACTGTTTAAAAATCCTAAAGAAAAACCTTTTTTGTTTTTTCCAGTGAGCTTCAGTGCATTTATAATGGACGTATTATCGGGTACGTTGAGTGATTCTCCGGCAGCTTCATCAATCGAAGGAACGTAACTTGGAGCATGCCCAATTCTTCGGGAGTAATACAACATATCATTTCCAGAGCTGTACTCCATGATGTTATTTCCTTCAAGAAAAAAAGGTCTTTTTTCATCGTAAAAAACTTCGTACGAAGTCAGATTCAATTCAGAAGGATCTGCTTCCACCTGCCCAAAATCGGGGTTAAAAGTATAATCCAGTGTAAAGTCGGAAGTGACTCCAATCTTGCCATCAACTCCAAAACCAAAACGCTGATTATCATAAGAATCAGGAACATATCGTGCCTTGCCGTATGGCATGATCTCAAAATTTCTTTTGTTCGAAATATCTTTAATCCCACGCAGTTCACCAAAAATATATACCATGGCTGGCGCATCGACAGGTATTAATTTCCATTGGCTTTCTTCGGATAAACGATAAATGTATCGCCAGATATGCAGGCCCCAAACATGTTCCTCCGTATTGGCAAACCGGATTTGTGTAAACGGAATTCTCATCTCGGCATACCAGGCGGAATCACCGATTGAGGTCTTTCCATCCCAGACTGCATTCCAGTTCAAATCCCAACCATATTCTCCCAAATGCATCAAATCGACTTTCTGACCGGCCGAAGTTAAATTGAATTCAAAGGCAGTTTGTTTATCGTGATAGGTATCCAAAGCAATGCCGGCTATGTCTCCAACGCTATAATCATCACGGGGGCCCAACAGAGGGCTCATCTTTTCAGGCTCATTATCGTGAGCAATAATACCTACGTACAAGTATTTATCGTCGTACAGAATTTTAATCTCGGTTTGCTGCGATGGCGGCTGTGCCTGATTCGGTTGTTGCTGAATGAAGTCACCATCCCAGGTTCCCACTGTTTTCCAGCAATCATCGTCGAGGTGTCCATCAATTTTTGGAGCAGACGTTGTCCGCGATGCATAATATACTCGTTTTATACTGGCATAATGGTTTACAAGCGAATCATCTGAAAGTGTGTAGTTTAAATCTTGTGCTGACAAGGTATTCAGAAACAATACAAGTAGAAACAGAGTGCTAACAAAAGTTCGATTCATGGTTGGTCTTTATTCTTTCGCAAAAATAATCCAGTTTGTTAATTAACAAAATTAATATGTCCAAAAATTCATTTTTAGACCAAAATCGCAAGAAGTTCAATTTCGTAAAGTTGAAAAAGCCAACATTTTAGTGAATTTACAATTATTAACACAAATGAATTTGAGGTTTTAATGGCATGAGATATTTTTCGGGTCGTATTTTTGCGCCGTTAAACTTTTTTTTGGAAACTGAGTTATATTAACCAGAATTGCGACAGCTTAACATTTGAATTGAATTTATGAATAAAATCAAAAAGATTCTGATTGCAAACCGGGGAGAGATTGCGATTAGGGTAATGCGAACATGCCGCGAACTAGACATTGAAACCGTGGCCATTTATTCGGAGGCAGACAGAACCTCACTCCATGTGCGCTATGCACACGAAGCCTATTACGTTGGCAAAGCTCCTTCCTCAGAAAGCTACCTGAACATTGATAAAATAATAGAAATTGCAAAACGCAGTAATGCAGATGCCATTCATCCCGGGTATGGATTCTTATCCGAAAATGCCAAATTTGCGCGTAGGTGTGCTGAAGAAGGTATCATTTTCATTGGGCCATCGCCTGAAGTGATTGTTCAAATGGGTGATAAGATTCAGGCACGGGAATCAATGATGGCTGCGGGTATTCCGGTTGTTCCGGGAACAGAAGGCGAAATAAAATCGGAAGATGAAGCTCTGGAGATTATCCGTGAAATTGGATTACCGGTAATGATAAAAGCTTCTGCCGGAGGTGGTGGAAAGGGTATGCGTTTGGTAAAAAACGAAGCCGATATTATTTCATCGGTGCGGGCAGCACGGTCTGAAGCCAAAGCTGCCTTTGGTGATGATGCTGTTTATATTGAAAAGTACATTACCTCTCCACATCATATCGAATTTCAGATTTTAGGAGACCAACACGGAAATGTAGTTCATTTGTTTGAACGTGAATGTTCTGTACAGCGCCGTCATCAGAAAATGATTGAAGAAACACCGTCACCACTGATGACACCCGAACTTAGGGAAACAATGGGGAAAGCGGCTGTTGAAGCCGCGCAAGCTGTTAATTATGTTGGTGCCGGCACCATCGAATTTCTGGTTGACAATAACCTGAACTACTATTTTCTTGAGATGAATACACGTTTGCAGGTAGAACATCCGATTACCGAACGTGTAACCGGAATTGACCTGGTAAAACAACAGATTTTTGTTGCAGAAGGCAAGGAACTGGAGTTCAGACAAGATGAGTTAAAACAGCGTGGACATGCTATTGAATGTCGTGTTTATGCTGAAGATCCTGACAATAATTTCATGCCAAGTGCAGGAAAAGTGTATAAGATTTCTAATCCGCTTGGATTGGGAGTCCGTACCGACGGATATGTTTACGAAGGTTACGAAATTCCGATTTATTACGACCCGATGATCTCCAAACTGATTGTTTGGGGAAAAACACGTGACGAAGCAATCGCCAGAATGCGACGTGCACTTTATGAATACAAAATTACCGGGGTAAAAACGTCGATCAAAATGCTGGAAAGGGTGATGAACAATGAAAATTTCATTTCAGGAAATTACGATACGCATTTTATCGAAAAAAACCAGGAACAGTTAATGACTAAAGGTTCAAGTGTTGATCCGGAAGATATGGTAATTATTGCTGCTTTTATTGATTATCTCGATAAAATCTCGATTCCCTCTACCAACAACAAGGAATTCGTTTGTGCACAGAGTCGTTGGAAAAAAACACCTTACATAAACCATTTTTAAGAGAAGATTATGCCAGTTGAAATAAAAATAGGAGATCGCGTTGCCTGGGTTAACCTGTTGAAACAGGAAGGGAATATGCTAGCCATTGAAGTGGATGGTAAAAAATACGAGGTTGACCTGATGCATACTGCTGATGGTACTTTCTCGATTATTGAAAACGGCCACTCTTATAATATTGAACTCGTTCCAAAAGATGGACCTAAAAAATACACCGCTTATACCTTGTACGAAACTTTTGAAGTTGAAGTAATTGATGCAGAAGCACGTTATCTGCAAAACCGAAATGCAGGAGGAGCAGGTGCTGCTGAAAGTAAAATTTCATCGCCTATGCCAGGGAAAGTAGTCAAAGTACTGGTAACAGAAGGCGACCCTGTTCAGGCGGGCCAAACGATTGTTATCATTTCTGCCATGAAAATGGAAAGTGAGTATAAGGCTCCAAAAGATGGAATTGTAAAAAAAGTGTATGTAAAAAACGAGGAAACCGTTGACGGTAACCAGGTATTAATTGAATTAGAGTAAAAGCTAGATAGAATGGAATTAAAAGCAAAATACGAACAACTGGAAGCCATGAATGCGCAAGCAGAACTTGGCGGAGGTGAAGATCGGATTGAGAAACAACACGCTGCAGGTAAAAAAACTGCCCGTGAACGAATTCTGGCCCTTTTGGATCACGGAACATTTACAGAAATAGACAAGCTAATGACGCACCGGAATTACGATTTTGGTATGGAATCTAAAAAATTTCTGGGCGATGGTCTTATTTCTGGTTACGGAAAAGTAAATGGTAGACTCGTATATGTTTTTGCACAAGATTTCACCGTTTTCGGAGGATCGCTAAGTCGTGCCAATGCAGATAAAATTGTAAAAATTCAACAGCTAGCTCTGAAAATGGGTGCTCCCTTAGTTGGATTAAACGATTCGGGTGGTGCCCGTATTCAGGAGGGGGTGGAAAGTTTAGCCGGATATGCAGACATTTTCTATAATAATGTAATGTCTTCAGGTGTTATTCCTCAGATCTCAGCAATTTTAGGACCTTGTGCCGGTGGCGCTGTTTACTCCCCTGCCCTCACCGATTTTATTTTCATGGTGAACGAGAAAAGTCACATGTTTGTAACCGGCCCTGAAGTAATAAAAACAGTTACCCACGAAGATGTTAGTAAAGAAGATTTGGGTGGTGCACATACACACAGCAGCAAAAGCGGGGTGGCACATTTCACCGGTGTTGATGAAGATCAGACTATAATGATGGTACGTGAATTACTGAGTTTCCTGCCTTCAAACAATCTGGAAGATGCACCTATCAAACCCACTATTGATCCAAGCGACAGGGTAGATGAAAAATTACAGGAAGTAGTTCCGGCAGATCCGAACAAGCCCTACGATATGCACGATATCATCCAAACAGTAATTGATAACAAGCACTTTTTAGAGGTACAACCTCATTATGCACAAAATATTATTGTTGGTTTTGCACGTTTTGCAGGTAAACCCGTTGGTATTGTCGCCAATCAACCCGGTCATCTCGCTGGTGTACTGGATATCAATTCATCCGTTAAAGCAGCCCGCTTTGTCCGCTTTTGCGATGCATTTAATCTACCACTGGTAACTTTTGTTGATGTACCCGGATTCCTGCCGGGAACCAACCAGGAATTTGGCGGCATTATTAAACACGGGGCAAAATTACTGTACGCTTTCTCTGAAGCTACTGTTCCGAAAATAACACTTATTACCCGAAAGGCTTATGGAGGTGCTTATGATGTGATGTCGAGCAAACATATCGGGGCAGATGTAAACCTGGCTTATCCAACTGCTGAAATTGCAGTTATGGGGCCGGAAGGAGCTATCAATATCATTCACCGCAATGGGTTGAGCGTTGAAGAAAAAGCTGCTGCAGTTCAGGAATACCGTGATAAATTTGCCAATCCATACAAAGCTGCATCACTGGGATATATTGATGAAATCATTCAGCCAAAATATACACGGATGAAGATCATTGATGCATTGGATATGACTCAAAACAAACGAAAATCAAATCCTCCCAGAAAGCACGGAAATATTCCTTTATAAAATTCAAATCCATACTTAGGAAATGATACATTGAAAAAACGGGTGAATGTCAGAAATGAACTTCACCCGTTTTCATTCATAATAAATCTTTCCACCTGTCGGTTGGGAAATCGTCTAAAAAAAGATACTTTAGGGCTCCAGAAAAACTTTTTCAATTCTTATGAAAATCCTAAAGCTGAAGCTTCACTGGCAAATTCTTATCGCACTTTTCCTCGCCGTACTTTTTGGTTATTATGTTCCACACGGAATACATTACACATCGTGGATGGGTGACATCTTTCTTACCGCATTAAAGATGGTCATTGTTCCTTTAATTCTTAGTTCAATCATTTCGGGAGTAACCAGCATGGGAAGCGGGAAAAACCTGGGAAGACTTGGTGGTAAAACGCTGCTTTATTATATCTCTACCAGTACCTTTGCCATCTTCACGGGCCTTATTCTGGTGAATGTAATTCGTCCTGGAGTTGGTATGGAGATGGGGTTCAAACAGAATGTGGAAGGCTTGGCGGAAAAAGCAGGTTCGGTTAATGATATTTTAATGAGGATAGTGCCTTCGAATATTTTTGAGTCGATGGTAAACGGTGATATTCTGCCAATAATCTTCTTTGCCGTTATTTTTGGAGTTTTCATCGGACGGGTTGGCGATAAGTACCGCGAAAACCTGACTACCTTTTTTGAGGCGGTATTTGAAGTGATGATGAAAATGACCATGTTCATCGTTAAATTTACACCGCTGGGCGTTTTCGGAATTGTATCGCGCGAAGTTAGCCGAAACGCGGACAACCTGGCAAGCATCGCAGGCGGAATGGCCATTTACATGCTAACTGTAATTCTTGCTTTAGGAATTCATGCTTTGTTTACTTTACCAATGATTGTGCGTTTTGTGGCAAAAGCAAAGCCATTTAAACATCTGAACAACATGGCAACTCCCCTGTTGACTGCTTTCTCCACGGCATCGTCAAGTGCAACTCTGCCTTTAACCATGGAAGCAGTAGAACACAAAAGCGGAGTTTCGAACAAGATTACCAGTTTTACTCTTCCGTTGGGAGCTACCATTAACATGGACGGCACTGCCTTGTACGAATGTGTTGCAGCCATGTTTATTGCACAGGTTTATGGTATAGAATTGCATTTTGTTCAGCAAATGTTAATTGTAGTCACCGCGTTACTGGCTTCCATTGGTGCAGCCGGTATTCCAATGGCCGGACTAGTGATGCTAACCGTGATTCTTACTGCCGCCGGATTACCACTTGAAGGAATCGGATTAATTCTGGCTGTTGATCTTCCTTTGGATATGATGCGTACCACTGTTAATGTTTGGAGCGACAGCTGCGGTGCCGTTACAGTAGCACGATCGGAGAAAGAAGAAACAAATATTGCTTATACAAACGCTTAGATTTTTTCTGCAAAACAAGTATTTTGTTATACAAGAGTTCAATTTGAATCTGCGAAATTTCTTTTGAAGATATTTTAAGTTTATTGGCAGAATATCAGCAAGTTATTCATCAAAAAGCTTTACTATTGCAAATAAAGATTTACTAACTTAGGAATATATAAACCTGAAATATTCTTATTAACTGACTTAAATGACCACTGCGAATATTTTTAAATACAGAGTATTAAACCACATCCTGTTCTGGGTTGTAATATTCTCATTTTTTACCGCTCCCAGAATCATTTCTTATGGTTTTACCTTCGATGCTTTTGTTAACATACTTTATATTCCTTTCGATATTATTGCTGTTTACGTCTTCATCGAATTTCTTATCCCGCGATTTATACTCAGGGAAAGGAAACTTTTACTTTTCAGTCTTGGAGCACTGATTACAATCATTTTTAACATCCTGATTTCTCAATACATCATGTATCATATACAGCCAAAACTGGGAATCTGGGTAATGAAAAGGCCTCTGATCTATGAATTGTTTTCGTGGCTGGTAAATAATTCGATGATCATTGGTATGGCTTCAGCGTTAAAGCTATTTAGCTATTTTCATAAAATGCAATTAAAACAATCCGAACTCGAAAGAAAAACGGTTCAATCGGAACTGGGAATATTACGATCACAAGTGAATCCTCATTTTCTTTTCAATGTACTCAACAACATTGATGCTCTTATTTTTGAGGACAAGGAAAAAGCATCGAATGCGATTTTTCTGTTGTCAAAGATCATGCGTTATATGCTGCAGGAATCAACCCACGAAAAAGTGAACCTCGACAAGGAAATTGAGTATATTAAGGATTACCTGGAGCTGGCTAAACTTAGTTTCTCCAATCCTGATTTTTTGAAATTCGAAGTCAGGGGATCTACGTATGCAAAAGAAGTTCCTCCATTAATTTTTATTCCAATTATTGAAAATGCGGTGAAACATTGCAATAAACGATCAAAATCGCCCGGTATAGAAATCGATTTTAATATTACCGATGAATGTATTGAACTCAAAACTTCAAATTACGTTAAGAGAAACGATTTTAAATTACCCGACAGTGGCACAGGTACCGGATTAAAAAATGTGGAAAAGAGGTTAAAACTGCTGCATAATGTCGACTATACTTTTGATATTGATCAGAATAACGATAAATTTGATATCCACCTGAAAGTTCCATTTAAAAGCGAGGTGAAATGAAATTAAATTGCATTGCAGTAGACGATGAAGTTCTGGCTTTGAAAAAGATACAACGATTTGCCGAAAAAGTCGACTACCTGAATTTAATGGGTACTTTTGATAATGCACTTTCCACTTTTTCCTTTCTGCGAGAACACAAAGTCGATCTGATCTTTTTGGATATTCAAATGGACGAATTTACCGGGATTCAGTTACTAGAAACAATCAAAGATCCACCATATGTTATACTAACCACAGCTTACAACGAGTATGCCCTGAAAGCCTACGAACTCGACGTGGTGGATTATTTACTTAAACCCATCCCCTTCGACCGGTTTATAAAAGCTGTTGAAAAGGTATATGCCCGTTTCTTAAAAGATCAAAACCACAAACAAATTACACAGACTGTTCCATCCCAGGCTTCACCAACTGAGACTCATGATTATACATTTATAAAATCGGGGAATAAAACAATCAAAGTTTATTTCAATAAAATACTGTATATAGAAGGACAGCGGGACTACCTCCAGATACATATGGAAGACAGCAAAATAATGACGCTGCTGAATTTTAAAAAGATGCAGGAACTACTTGATCCGGTAAAATTTGTCAGGGTACATAAATCATACGTTATTGCTATCGATAAAATAGATTACATTGAAAACAATGCCATTAAAATAAAGGATAAACTTATTCCGGTAAGCAGTACCTACAAAGTGGCTTTCTATAATATTTTGAATCAGAAAAACCTTCTTTGATTTTGTTTTTTTTAACAATTTCTATCCTGTCGTTTTTATAAAGAACCTTCCTGCTGTTGGCCTAAATATTTATTTTTATGCCTGTTTTTTTCAAAATAACATTTTTAAGAAGAATGAAAAAACTGGTTCTACTATCACTGTCAATACTGGTATTGCTGGGAATAATCGGATGCACAAAAAAAAATACTGACCTGCATTACAAGCGTAAATACACTAAAGAAATAAAAGACGCCAGAAAAGATCTCAGTCTCTTTATGATTGAGAACATGGTTCCAGGAGCAAATGTAGCCGTATCAATCAATGGAGAACTGGTTTATTCCGAAGGGCTTGGCTGGGCTTCGAAAGACCTGGATGTTCCTGCAAAACGCAGTACAAAGTTCAGAATAGGACAAGTATCGACAATCATTAATGATGCAATTTATCTAAAACTGGTCGAAGAAGGTAAGATTGATCCCGACACGAGCATTCAGTATTACTACCCTGAATTTCCGACTAAGCCTGAAGGGGAAATTACCCCCAAAATGCTGGCGAACGAAATATCCGGAATCAGACCTTCTGTAGGAAACGAAGAAATGAACATGGTAAATAAATCCATTGAAAAAGGCCTTGAAATTTTTAAAGACGATCCGCTTGATATGCCTCCCGGTCAATTTCAAATTAACAGCTGTTTCAATCATAACCTGCTTGGCGTAATAATGGAAAAAGCAACAGGTAAAAAATATACCGACCTACTCAACGATTATGTAACTGCCCCACTGAACATGGATAATACGGTAATCGATAATCCATTCATCACGATTAAAGGACGCGCTGATTTTTACGAACCCAATATAATTGCCCAAGTAGTTAACACTAAGTTTACTGATCTCCGCGTTAATACTCCTTCAAAAGGTTTGTTGTCGAATGCAGAAGATTTGGTAAAACTGGGGAGTGCCTTCCTTGAAGGGGATTTCTTTTCGTCCGAAACCCGTAAAAATTTGTTTGAACCTCTCCGTTTATATAATCAGAACCCATCGCGAATGGTAAACGGCTGGCTGGTTTTCAAAGATAATCACGGCCGTGTTGTATATGGCCTGCAAGGTTCTGTCGATGGAGGGTCGGCATCGGTAGTAATTTACCCTGAAAGTAAAATGGTGATCGCTTACGCCTGCAACCTTTCGTCGTCGTTAAATGAAACACCTGTACTCCTGATCGCCAACGCTTTCCTGGGCACGAGAGAAGGGAAAGAACAACCCAGTTCTAAACTTAAATAACCGCAAAAAACCGACATTCTGTTTCTTTTGCCTAAAACACGGAAAACATTTCTGTAAAAAATCTTACTTTAGTATGAAAGATATTTTTATGGAAACCCTGATTATCATTGGTTTATTAATTGGTTTGGTCGCCGGAATTGCAATCACCAGTTTATATTACAAAAACCTGAAACAAAAGCAACTGCAAACTCAGTCCGTTATTTTGATGGAAAAAATCAAGCAGGTTTGCAAACTAATTACCGTAGAAGGTGAGTTTACTGAAATTTTCACACATCGCGATGAACAGAAATGGTTCTTCAAACTACTTCAACTTGAGAAAAAAGCCTTGTTACTGGTAAAAGCTAAAGTAATGATCGGGTTTGACCTATCTAAAATTAATATTGAAATAAACACTCAAAAGAAGCTGGTTTCATTAACCCGATTTCCTTTCCCCGAAATTCTCAGTATCGACAGTGATATTGAGTATTATGACATTCAACGCGGAATGATTAATAAGTTCTCGGAAAAAGATTTGAATAATGTAAATAAAAAATCGAAGGAATTTATTCGCGAGAAAGTGGCTGAAAGTGAATTATTTTCCATTGCCAGAAAACAGGCTTCAGACACCATCGGAGTTATTCGCGAACTGATTGATTCGGTTGGATGGAAGCTTCAATCGGAACACAAAATACTTGAACCACACAACGAGACCATGAAAATTGGTAAAGAAAAAAACCAATAAATTAATTTGTTAAATGATGTCATGAATGAACCTGAAACCCGGAATCATTGTAAATAATTCTTAATTGTAGCCCAAAAAAACTTTTATTGTATTCCAATAAGCCAAATTACTTTCTAACTTGCTTACTCGTTAAATAATCCATTTTTAAAATTAAAAAGCAGCTTATATTCTAAATTTTGTTCGCATGAAAAATGTCAGAATTTTACACGTATTGATTCTCCTATCAGGGCTTTTCATGTTCCAAAATTGCCAAACACAAAAGAACAACTGGGTGTTAAAAGGAAACGCGCCAGACTCTGCCCAGACGGTATATTTATACCAATTGAACACTTTAATGGAAAAATCGCTGGTCGATTCGGTACAGGTGAACAACGGGAAATTTACTATCGAGTATACCAATCCTGAGGATCAGCTAACGGCATATATTATCGACTTCAGTAAAAATGAGAAAGACGGTATAGAATTTCCTATCTCCAACGGCGATCATCTCAAAGTAATTGTAAAACAAGAATTTAACAGCGAGTTCTCAGGTACAGCTATTGCCAAAGATTTTAATGAGTATAATAAATTTCGCTACACTGCTCTGGACCAATTGGCCGAGTTCAGAAAAGTACTCTCAAAAGATGATACAAATGAGGAAGACCTGAACGGGGAAATGGTGGTTTTTAAAGAAAAAATGCAGGAACTGGAAAATGAGAAAATAGCGTTTTTAAGAACGATTCAAAATCCGGAATTGAATAGCCTCCTCATTTTAAACGAAATCATTTCGAACGGGATAATTGAGAAAGAACTATTCAGTAAATATATGAATGCACTTACTCCCGAAGGTGCTATGACAAATGATGGCCATAAAATTCACCAGATTTATGATGTTATGGATGCTTTTGCTTTAAGCCGGGAAATTGACATACTGGATTCTGCTACTTTACGCAACCGATATAATAGCCTGGATGAAATAAATAAGAATTCGGAGTTTGGACAGGAAATAAGAGATTATCTGAAATAGCAGTCAGTATGACATGTTAGATGAGTTTCATAACCGGTAGGGGCATTTCCTACTACTGCCCTAATCCCAAATATTCAATTAAAGAAAATTAAAATCATTCCAAAACTGATAAGAATTGGTTTTCATAGACATTTTGCCAACACTTCCATATTTCTCAGCCATTTTCTGGCTGCTCAACATCGTTGGAATGATAAAGCTTTTTATAAAATCTGTCGTGGTAATATCATTTATTATTTTCAAAATTTCAATTATTTTGACCAAATAGAAGTTATCCCGGATTATTTCATACCTTTGTAGCCTTGACAATCAGGTTTTTATTGAATCGTCTATAGCAATGCTTTGTTTCGCTACGCATTAGTGAATCTTCTCATCGTCAGAATGACATCAAAATCAACTTCCTTGTTTAGAATAACAAGTCGCGAAGTGTGTAACGCAAAATCGTGACACACTTTATATAAATATGACACAATTGCTTTTTACCTTATTACTACCCTCAGAACTATTGCCCTTTGATCTGATGTGGTCCATACATTCACCTAAACTGACACCGGCCAACACACAACAGATATAAATTGAACCGGATAGTTCAACATGATGTAAGGATTTGCTTTTGTGCAAGACCGTAACTCGAATGGCGTAATTGTACATCTGCTTTTTAAAAGAAAGCAAATTCTGATTTAAAATTTCTGAGTCAACGCATTTTCCTTACAACATTAATTATTAATAGAAAGCTGTACAGAAAAACAGCAAGTTAAATTATGACATTTAAAGAATTACATATTTCAGAGCCAATATTAAAAGCTCTGGTAAATAAAAATTACGAAAGTCCTACTCCTATTCAGGAAAAGGCTATTCCAGCCGCTCTTGATGGTTTGGATATACTCGGAATAGCACAAACAGGCACAGGCAAGACAGCTGCTTTCGCTATTCCTATTATTCAGCAACTTGAACAAAACAGGAATTTTGAACAAAGCAGGACTATTAAAGCACTAATCCTCACACCTACCCGAGAACTGGCAATCCAAATTGGAGAAAGTTTCTCGGAATACAGCAGATACACCGGACTGCGTCATACCGTAATTTTTGGAGGGGTAAACCAAAATCCCCAGGTTGATAGGTTAAAGAGAGGAATTGATATTCTGATTGCAACCCCCGGACGATTGCTCGATCTTATCGGACAGAATTATATATCGTTGAAACACATTCGCCATTTTGTTCTCGATGAAGCAGACCGAATGCTGGACATGGGTTTTATTCACGATATAAAGCGTCTTTTACCCATGTTGCCCGTACAGAAACAAACTCTGTTTTTCTCCGCAACCATGCCAACGGCAATTAGCAAGCTTTCGCGTTCGCTACTTATAAATCCAGTTACAGTAAAAATTAACCCGGTTACCAAAACAGCCGATTTGATTGAACAACAACTGTATTATGTGGAAAGACAGAAAAAAAGCCAACTTCTGGTTTCCTTGTTAAGACAGGATAATAATAAATCGGTATTGGTTTTTTCGCGTACCAAACGGGGAGCCGACAGGATTGCACGAATTCTGAACGTAAACGGAATCGAGTGTGAAGCCATTCATGGAAATAAGTCTCAGGTAAAGCGTCAGCAGGTAATTACCAACTTCAAATCGGGAAAAACACGTGTAATTGTTGCTACCGATATTGCAGCCAGAGGTATTGACATTGTAAATCTTGAGCTGGTCATCAACTTCGACCTACCCGATGTAGCTGAAACTTATATTCACCGAATTGGACGCACCGGAAGAGCAGGAAAAAACGGCACAGCACTTACATTTTACTCTCAGGATGAACACTTTATGATTAGAAATATACAACGACTTACCGGGAACAAACTTAACACGGTAATGGCATAAAAAACAGACATAACACTAAAATAGATACATATGGGTAGATCATCGATTTCTTTTAATAAGAAAGAGTTAGAAAAGAAACGAGCACAAAAAAGAAAAGAAAAACAAAAACGCAAAGAAGAGCGCAAAGCCAGTGGTAGCAACGGATCATTGGATGAAATGATAGCTTACGTTGATGAAAATGGCGTGATAACCACTGAAATGCCTGAGCCCGGGAAAAAACAGGAAATCAACGTAGAAAATATTGCTGTATCCACACCAAAGAAAGAAGAAATTGACGATCCTATTTTGAAAGGGCGTGTAGAGCACTTTAATAAAGATAAAGGCTATGGCTTCATCAAAGACCTTAGCAGCACTGAAAAATACTTTTTCCATATTAACGATGCTTTTCCAAATATAGCTGAAGGTGCCATTGTAAACTTTGAACTGGCAAGGGGAAACCGGGGCTTAAATGCAATAAAAATAGAACCAGCATAATTTAAATTAGAATTTACATTTTTAATATAAACAAATGAATATTTATGTTTCAAATTTGAGCTTCAGTACAAGTAGTGAAAGCTTAGAACAATTATTTGCAGGATACGGAGAAATCACTTCTGCAAAGGTTATTACGGACAAATACACAGGAAAATCTCGTGGATTTGGTTTTGTTGAATTAGCAGATGAAGATGGACAGAAAGCAATTGACGAACTAAACGATACCAATTTTGAAGGCAAAACAATCGTAGTGAAGTTAGCACGTCCTCGTACCGAAAGAAATGATAACGGGTATGGAAACTCAAACCGTAACCGCGGAGGTGGAAGCGGATATAACAGAAGATCGTATTAAAAAAATAAAACTTGCTCTTTCATATTGGTAAAAGTCACTGTCACATTTGTCATTCTTAACCAATAGAAAATGCAAACAATAGATACACAAAATGAATAAAGGAACAATTAAATTTTTTAATGAATCAAAAGGATTTGGTTTTATTAAAGCGGCAGATTCAGCAGAAGAATATTTCGTCCATTCAACAGGATTAAAAGATTTTGTGAAGGAAAATGATGAAGTAACTTTTGAGCTGGAGGAGGGAAAAAGAGGATTAAATGCCGTAAACGTAATGCGAGTTAAAAAATAACGATTACAACAAATTCCGAATAGAATCATAACCGGATAGCAGCTTTGTTTCGATGGTAAATTTCTTCTTAACTAGAGAAAAAAGCCTGAAGAACATTGGTGCTACCCGTTTTTCTTCTGACAAACTTAAATTCACCTTTCTCGCAAAATTTTTAAATTGAATACTTGACAATATTGTAAAGAAATTCATTTAAATCGCTAAGAAGCGGCTTAATCTTTTCAATTATTTTCATGAAAAAGCACCCTAAAAAGCGTTTGTTTTTATATTTCCATGTTCCCCCGAATTTTCAACAACCTATATACTTAAGTCACCAATATTGAAAATATGATCTGGTTTTTCATCCACGTCAGTTTCAAAATATGTAAACGCTGAGTGATTGATCTACCCGACATAAGTTGCCTGATATTGTATTTCAATAATAAGTCCGTTTATTGTGTAGGTTTCTTATGAAATATGAATCAGGAAAATCAACGATTAAAATCAGTTTGCTTTCAAATAAATTGTACATATTCTTATTATTTCCAGCAACTTCTAATCAATATATAGTTCGAATCATGTAAACTTGCGCAGTACAATCGTTTACCGATAAAATGAATCGGTTAATCGGAAATTGAAAAGCCGGATGGTTTGGATAGCCTATTTTAGCAGCGCCATAAAAACACCTTGCCAACAGGCAGATGTAAACAGAAATGATTAACATCTTAACATGTTTAAACTTAAATTTCTTTTTTTTCTGATTATTTCAGGCTTTGTAACTCAGGCACAAAATGTAAGCATCAGTGGTTACGTAAAAGATTCCGGTAATGGTGAAGCACTAATTGGCGCAACAATTTATATTCCGGAATTAAAGATAGGTACTGCAAGCAATGTGTATGGTTTCTATTCACTCACTATTCCATCAGGAAACTACAAGCTACTGGTATCTTTCATTGGATACACAACACTTGAAGAAGAGTTGACAGTAAATGAAAACGGCAGCCTCAATTTCTCTCTGAGTGATGCTTCCGAACAAATAGAAGAGGTGGTTGTGAAAGGAGAAGCAGCCAATGCAAATGTGGAACGTATTGAAATGGGAATGGCAAAATTGCCGGTAAAAACCATTCAAAAGCTGCCCGCTTTTATGGGCGAGGTCGACATTATTAAAACCATTCAATTATTACCCGGTATTCAAAGTGGAGGAGAAGCCAGTTCCGGATTATATGTTCGTGGTGGTGGTCCCGACGAGAATTTGATGTTACTTGATGAGGCCCCGGTTTACAATGCATCCCATCTCATGGGATTTTTCTCGGTTTTTAATTCCAACGCCATCAAAGATATTCAGGTTTATAAAAGTGGAATCCCTGCCGAGTATGGAGGGAAAGCTTCTTCGGTAATCGACATTCGACAAAAAGACGGAAACTCCAAACAATTTGGTTTCGACGGGGGAATCGGGAACCTGTCAAGCCGATTTACGCTGGAAGGTCCTATCATTAAAGAAAAATGGAGTTTTATTCTGGCAGGCCGGCGGACTTACTATGATGTGGTTGGCCGGGCTGTTGGAATAGATGAACTGAAAGATAACACACTTTACTTTTATGATCTGAACGGCAAATCGAACCTGGTAATCAACGATAAAAACAGGGTCTACCTCTCGGCATACATGGGAAAGGATGTTTTCTCTTTGGGGGAATCGTTATACATGCAGTGGGGAAATGCAACTGCAACCGCCCGCTGGAACCATATTTTCGGTGAGAAGCTTTTTATGAATCTTTCAGCAATTTATTCCAATTACAATTATAATCTTGGTGTGCCCGGCGACAATGCTGATAACTTCGATTGGTCGTCGCAGGTACGGGATTACAATGCCAAACTCGATTTCACACTTTTCTTTAACCCAAAGAACACCATCAAGTTTGGAGTGAATACCATTTACCATCAGTTTAAACCGGGGAAAGTGGAGACCAAAGGAGAAAACTCCATGTTTATCGATATGGAACTGGCTCATTATCAGGCATACGAATCGGCTCTTTATATCACCAACGAACAGAAAATATCAAGCCGTTTTTCCATGCAGTATGGCCTTCGTTTAAGTAATTTCCAACAAGTTGGACCGGGAGAAGTGAACCTTTATCAGAACCCGGACAAACCCCAAAAAGAAGAGATTACTAAAACTATTTCTTACAAAAGCGGAGAGAAAATTGGAGATGCTTTTATTCATCTTGAGCCACGAATTGGTATGAAATTCACACTTGATCCATCCAGTTCTGTAAAAGCCTCGTACAACCGAATGGTTCAGAATCTGCATTTGATCTCAAATACCCAATCACCCTCACCACTTGATATTTGGTTACCAACCAGTACCTATATTAAACCTCTGATTGTAGACCAGATTTCAATGGGTTACTTTCGCAACTTTGCCAATAATGTTTGGGAATCATCAGTTGAAGTGTATTATAAAAACATGCAAAACGTACTTGATTACAAAGAAGGGGCTGAACTTTTCTTAAACGATGCCATTGAAACCGAATTGCTGCATGGAAAAGGAGAATCGAGAGGAGTTGAATTTCTGCTTAATAAAGTTCAGGGGCAGTTTACTGGCTGGATAGGTTATACATGGTCAAGAACGATGCGTGAAATCGAAGGAATTAATAACGGGAATCCCTACCCTTCGTCATACGACAGGACACATGATCTTTCAATTGTGTCGAACTACGAGTTAAATAAAAGATGGAATTTTGCAGCTAATTTTATTTTTGCCACCGGAAATCCAACTTCGTACCCCATTGCCAAATATGTTATCCAGGGAAACCAGATTTACGAATATTCGGCACGCAACAGTAACCGTATCCCAGGTTATCACCGGCTCGACCTTTCGGTAACTTACGATTTTAAAAAGAACGAAAGACGCCGATTCCAGCAATCGATCAACTTTTCTGTTTACAATGTTTACGGGCGCCGAAATGCATATTCGATCACTCCACGAGCCAATGAAAATAACCCCGGGCAAACCGAATTTATTCGTTTATCCATCATCGGGTCGCCAATTCCTTCTGTCACTTACAATTTTAAATTTTAAAAACCATGAAACGCCGGATCAACAAATATATCGTATTAATAATAAGCACATTATCCGTTCTGTTTTCATCCTGCGAAGATGTGGTTCAGGTAGATTTAGATGAAAGTGATCTGGACCTGGTTTCGGTGGAAGCGTATGTAAATACGAAAGAAGAAAACAATGTTCATGTAAAGCTGGAACGTACACTCCCTGTTGATCAAACAGGCGCCAATCCTCCCATTAATGGTGCATTGGTGCAAATCTCCGATGATTCGGAAACACCGAACATCGCTACTTTAAAAGAATATAACGGAACAGGAACATACCTCCTGCCACCCAATGTCAAATACAAAACAGAACCGGGCAGAACCTACTTTTTAGAAATCACCCTTCCCGATGGCGTAGAAATCAATGCAAGTGACTACCTACGCAAAGTCGAGCCCCTGGATTCGGTTAAAGTAAATCTATCGGCAAGGGGAGATTATCAATTTCTGGCCGTTTTTATTAATGCTCCTAATTATCCGAGTGCTGTTCAATATTACAAATGGGATATTTACATCAACGGTAAAATGTTGTATAAAAGTCAGAACATGGTTATTGCCAACGATGAGCTGGTAGATGGCAACTATATTTACGATTTTGAGATATTTACCGACTTTGCTATCGACGAATCGGATAAGATTTTATTTAAAGGCGACACGGTAAAAGTGGAGCAATTATCGATTTCGCAATCCGCCTATGATTTTTATATTGGAATGATCAACCAGGCTTTTACAGGTAGTCCTTATAGTGTTCCACCTGCCAACTTATCTGGTAACTTAACATCAAGCGACGGGAAAAAAGTGCTCGGCATTTTTTCTGCTAGGGATATTTCAATGGGAAACACGGTTGTTATCGGCGATGATAATTTCATGCCACTTGCTTCGAGAATGTCGGAATCAAATTAAAACGCTTCTTTAAGTTATTCCGATAAATATTATTTCAAACGAATATCGTATGCTCTAAGCACATCTCCGTGACGAACGAGTAACATGCCATTATAAATAGTTGGTCGTGCCCAGAAAGGACCGGTTCCTGCATCCATTCGGAATGTACTGACGATTTCAAATGCTTCCGGATTGGCTTTCACCAATGCAATATTTCCGCGTTTTTCTTCCTGAATGTATAACATACCATCGGCATAAATTATAGGGCCTTTGTTATGAAAATCCCCTATCCAGACGATTTCACCAGTTTTCCAGTTCATGCAAACCCACTTACCACTTTGCCGCCCGGTAAAATTAGATCCGTATAAAAAGCCATCGACCAGAACCACCCCATGATTCTGGTTATCAAATGTTTGATCTGCAAATTTCTCGGAAACTGATTTACCGTTTGGCTCAATCTCAAGCATCACTGATTTTACGTCCCAGCCATTTGAAACCCACAAACAACTATCTTTATAAACGGGCGTATTGGCCAAAATAGTGGTGTTATCGTTATTACTATCCAGAAAATTATAATGGTAAGTCCAGAGTATTTCGCCATTTTCTGCATTAATTCCAATCAAATGAGTTTGCACTGCTGCAATAATGTATTTTTTCCCGCAGTGATCAATTACCGTTGGAGACATATTCGAACGGTGCGCATCCAACGATTTAGATTGCCAGATCAACTCACCAGTATATTTATTCAAGGCAATAACAGTGGTAAGGTGGCCGCCAGGCGTTACAACCAATTTATTATCTACCAGCAAAACAGATTCAGAAACGCCAAACATGTCCCACTCACTTTGATATTTGTCGTGGATATCTACACTCCACACCAAGCCGCCATCCACTGTATTAAGACATTCCAATTTATCCATTCCGGTAAGTACATACACCCTGTTTTCTTCTACCGTTGGGGTACACCGTGCTTCCGGATATGACTGGTTCCAACTCCTTCCATAGGGCTTTTGCCACAAAACGTTTCCTTTCAAATCAAGACAGGTCAGGTATTCAAAAGTATCTTTTATCCCGGTAACAAATATTTTTTCACTTGTAGCCACTGCGGAAGAAAAACCCTTGCCAATTTCGTCTGCAGTGAATAGAATTTCCGGACCATTTTCAGGCCATTGTTTTAACAAGGCTGTATCAGGATAAAAACCATCTCGATTGGGGCCTCTCCACTGTGCACTCTGTGCCATTACCGCATTAACACTATTCAAAAATATAAAAAGGACAAGTACAAGAGCAAAAAGGAAAAATCTGTTCCTTAGAAAATAGAATAATGAAGGAATAGTTGAGGACATGTTACTCTGATTGATTTTTACTAAAGATATAAATTGTTGGTATCAGAATGTGAGAATTGTTACACTCATTAATTTTATTCGATCTTAAAACTTAAATACGGCGCAAAATCAACTAATTGGCAGATTTGGTTAAATTTGTGTTTTTCAGAGTTACATGAACAAAAATATCAGCAAGATACCACAGTATTTCAGGATTGAAAAGCTCAGGAATGACAAGCGAATTGCCATCTATCTTGTTTGCGTACTGATTGCCACTGCATTGTGGTTTCTCAATGCTTTAAGTAAAGATTACTCTACTACCATTTCATACCCGGTTAAGTATGTTAATCCACCCAATCATCAGTTTCTGTCCAACCAGCCACCTTCGAAACTCGACTTAAAAGTAGATGCACATGGTTTTACTTTACTCAGATATAAACTTAGCCTATCGTACTCTCCTATTGTTTTAAATTTGGGCACCATCACTAAAAACGAAGTGGCTCAAAACGGAGTTTACCGAATTCAGACGTCTGATTTGATGCGACGTATTAAAAGTCAGGTTAGTAACGAGATCTCCGTTAATGAAATACAACCTGAAGTGATTTCTATTGTTTTGGATAGCCTGAAAACCAAATCGGTACCGGTGAAAAGCAATTTTAACCTTGAATTTAGGCCTCAGTATAACCTGCAAAAACCCATTCAGTTGTCTCCTCGTCAGGTAAAAGTGACCGGACCTTCTGCAATCATCGACACTGTTCAGAGTTTGCAACTGGAAAGGCTCACATTGAAGGAATTGGATCAGAATATGGCAACAAATGTAAAAGTGTTACATCCCGATAAAACAGAGGTCAATCCGGAAAAAGTGCTGGTAACAATAGAAATTGAAAAATACACCGAAAAAGAAATTAAAGTTCCTATACTGGTTAAAAACAAACCAGACGGAATAAGCGTAAAACTGTTTCCTTCTGATGTAAAAGTAACCTGTCTGGTTGGGTTGAGCGAGTTTGAGAATGTTAACTCCAACGATTTTAGTGCCGTGGTAGATTATAACGATGTGACCAAGGAAAGCAGGAGTCTGAATGTTAAGATCGAGCAGAAATCATCATTTATTCAGCTTGTTCGTTTTAGCCCCGAGAGTGTTGAATATCTGACTGAAACCGATTAATATGACACTAAAGGTTGGAATTACAGGAGGTATTGGAAGTGGAAAATCAACGGTTTGCAAGGTTTTTAAACTGTTAGGCGTTCCCGTTTTCGAGGCAGATTTAGTTGCCAAAAAGTTGATGGACTCAGATGATCGGATAAAAACAGGACTAGTTAACCTCTTCGGTGAAAGTGTTTATACCCCGTCAGGCATTGTTGACCGAAAAAAACTTGCTTCTATCATTTTCAATAACGACATTCAACTGCGCAAAGTAAACGAGTTGGTACATCCCATTGTAAGGAGCCAATTTTTACGTTGGGTGGAGGACCAGAAAGTTCCCTATGTGGTTCATGAAGCCGCCATTTTATTCGAAAGTGGTTTTTATAAAATAATGGATTTTACGATACTTGTTAGTGCACCTGAGAATGAACGTATCGAGCGTGTAACAAAAAGAGACAAAAGCATGCCTGAACAAGTAAAAGAACGAATGATGAAACAATGGAGCGATGATGAAAAAAGGAAGCTGGCTTCAGCAGAAATAAATAACGCAGATGACAACTTGATCCTTCCGCAAATAATTAAAATCGATAAACAAATAAGAGAATATGGCAAAATATGGTAAATGGATAGGAGGAGGTTTAGGATGGGCATTTGGAGGCCCAATTGGCGGCCTGTTAGGATTTGTAGTAGGTTCTATGTTTGATGGCGGACAGGAAGCGGTAAAACATGGAGCGACTTCCGGATATTCGTCTCGAACAACAACCGGAGGTTACGTAATGAGTTTGCTTGTACTGGTTGCAGCCGTAATGAAAGCCGATGGGAAAGTGCTTAAATCAGAACTCGATTATGTGAAAAAATTCATGGTGCATAATTTTGGTGAAGATTCAGCCCAGGAAGCCATTAAAATGTTGCGCGACCTGCTTCAGCAAACCATTCCAGTGAACGACGTTTGTAACCAGATAAAATCGAACATGAATTATTCAGCGCGTTTGCAACTGGTTCATTTCCTGTTCGGAATTGCCCAGGCCGACGGTCAGGTTGATTCCCGTGAAGAAGAGCTAATCAGGTACATTTGCGAGCAAATGGGAATTCAGAAAAATGACTATGTATCTATCCAGGCAATGTTTGTTCCGAATACGGATTCCGACTATAAAATCCTCGAAATTGATAAATCAGCTTCCGACGATGAGGTAAAAAAAGCATACCGGCGAATGGCAATGAAATACCACCCCGATAAGGTAAGTCAGTTAGGCGATGATGTTCAAAATGCAGCCAAAGAAAAATTCCAGCGATTGAGTCAGGCTTACGAGAATATTAAGAAAGAAAGAAAAATTTCATAAGCAAACACAGGCAAAAATCAAGACCGAGGCATAGTCAAAACAATTCACTAATCATGAAGATCATCTCGACAAATATTGGCGAACCAAGAATTTTTGAGTTTCGTGGGGAAGAAGTGAAAACCGGATTATTTAAACATCCGGTAAATGATCCTATTTTTCTGGGAGAAGAAGATGTAGTAAATGATAATGTTATAGACAGACGTTTTCACGGAGGAAAAGATAAAGCTTGTTATTTGTATTCTGCTGATCACTACAAGTACTGGCAGAATATGTATCCGGAACTGGATTTTACATGGGGCATGTTTGGTGAAAACCTTACTGTTAAAGGATTGCACGAAGCAGATATAAATATCGGTGATGTTTTTCAGATCGGGGAAGCAGTGGTTCAGGCAACTCAACCACGTCAACCTTGTTTTAAGCTTGAGTTTCGTTTTCATGATCGTCAAATCATTCGCAAATTTGTTGATTCAGGATTTTCGGGAGTGTATGTTCGTGTACTAAAAAAAGGAGCCGTAAAAACCGGCGACAGTATGACAAAAATCGATAATACCTCATCGGTTTCCATTCAAAAAGTGTTCGAATGGATTTATGCTTCTGAATTCAACCCTCAAGTAATACAAGCTATTAATGATCCGTCCATAGCCGAAAGTTGTAGAAAGGATTTGCTGAAACGCTGGGGCGAAGAACTCTCCTAAAAATAGCACATTTCGTAAATCATATTATTATTTCTACCATGCGGCCATAATTCAATTTTGGATTAGAAACTCGTTTTATATATTAACTTTCGCCCTGCCCCTGCTGTCCCAAATTGATATTTCTCATTTTAAGAACTATCAAACCACTGAATGCTAATACATTTAGTTGTCCCAATTTTTTATTTCCAACAAATTCGACTAATTTGGGGCACTAGTTTATAACTACCATCTCTACCATTAGAGTACTAAATCGTATTGGCTTTATATGAATGTAAAAAACAGATTTAATTCGCTCAGCGAAATACTTATAGGAGAAAGGACAGCACAAGCTACAGAGCAAAGACTTTATATTGGCACTATTCTTATTATGATTGTCATGATTCTTCCTGTAGCTCTGTCAAACTATTTGTTTGGTCTGGATGCGCGGGTAAACTATGCTGTTTTCTTCTTTGCCATTCCAAGCCTGTCTGTTTTGTATTATTTAGCACGATTTAGAAATTATTACCCTGTTGGTTATTTGTTAATTGCAATACTGATTTTTACCAGTTTAACCTGGGTTGTAAATGGTGGTGCCCATGGCACAATTCCCGTGTTATACATGGTAACCTCGCTCGCAATGATTGGTGTTGCCAAACCTAAATATCACTACCTGCTTTTTACGGTATTTTTTCTTCACCTGGTTATTATGCTTTTATTAGAACAATATGTAATTGGGGATTTTATTGTACCATATCCCAATGAACAGGCACATTATCAGGACATGATATTTACTTATGGTGCTTCAATGTTAATCGTATTCTGGATACTGCGGTTTTATAAACAAGCTTATATTAATGAGACTGAAAAACTTGAAAATCAGAAGAAAGAGCTTGAGAAAAATATTGCTCTGAAAAACATGTATTTCACTATTATGGTTCATGACCTGAAAGGATCTTTTAACAATATTCTTGGTTTTTCTGACTTAATGGATACTAATAAAAAAACCATGTCGCCAGAAGAAATGAGCCGTTTGGCAAAGCTTACAAATTTATCAGCCAGCCAGTCATACGATCTTTTGGAAGACATATTCGAATGGAGTCGTATTCAGCAGGATACATTTCAATTAAAGCATAATAAGATTGATTTAGGTAAGAATGTTGCAGCAATTCTAAAAAAACTTTCTCTGAATTTTAAAGCAAAAGAACTTGAAATTCAAAATAATATTGCTTTGGAAAATTGGGTAAACAGTGATAACTATTACATTAATACCATGCTTCGGAACCTTATCGGTAATGCCATAAAGTTTACGCCAAGACATGGAACTATAACACTAAATTGCTGGAATTATAGCCAGGATGAACTTGGTATTTCGATAAATGATACAGGAATAGGCATGGATGAACAATTAATTCAAAATCTATTTAAACTCGATTACAATACGAAACGCCAGGGAACAGAAGGAGAACTCAGTAACGGAATAGGATTAAAGATATGTAAAGAACTCACCTTAAAAAATGGAAGCCAGCTATTTGTTGAAAGTACCAAGGACAAAGGAACTACCCTTACTTTCACCGTTCGTAAGTATTCTTAAGCTTCTGATTTGATAACTTCCGACTAAAATACGGGGAGATATTCAATGAATATCTCCCCGTATTTTTACCTAATCACTTTATTTTTAGAGACCAGTTGAAAAACGATAGTTACCACTCCCTACTTCCACCACTTGGTAGCCATCTTTCCAACCCAATTCTTTCAGATTATCAGAATCGGACAGTAATTTACCACTTTCTTTAATTGTCTGATTCTCGTTGGCAGGAATGTAAACTGTTGCATACGCACCCACCGGAACTGATACATTCACAGAAAACTGATCCTCCGACTTTTCCCAATTAATTCCTGCATTTCCCAAAACCGTTTGATTAAAATATTTTACATATGACAATTCATCAACCTCTTGCGGCTTGAATATAATGTGACGATATCCCGGCTCGTTTTCATCGGCCTGCATACCGGCTAACTTGCGATAAAACCAAACCATGCCACCGCCAAACATCGGGTGATTATGTGAACCATCAGTATTCCAGTTTTCCCAGCTAGTTGTTGCTCCCAGTTCAAGCCAGCGTCCATAACCGGGTTCATCCTTTTTATTCATGGCTTCGTAAGCCATCTTGTGCAAGCCATTTTCTGAAAGTACCTCAAAGAAAAACTGTGTTCCGAAAATACCGGTATCCAAATGACCTTCATTCTTTTTTATGTTTTCTTTCAAAGCTGAAATCACTTTTTCGTATTGGTCTGCCGGAACTCCCATTTTTAAAGCAAAAATATTTCCCCCGGCCGGACCATAAGATCCTTCTTCCGAATTATAAAAGCGCTTCCAAAATGCCCGACGGGTTGCTTCTGCCAGTTCATTATATTTCCTGGCTTCCTTTTTATTGCCAAGGACTTCGGCTGTTTTTGCGGTTATATCTGTACAACGCCAGAAATAAAACGTATGCACCAAATCATCGGGAGGAAGTTCGCCCGGCGGCACCCAATCACCCAGGTTAAACCACTTTAATGGTTTTCCGTCGTTCCCTGTTCGTTGCGAATACATAATTCCTTCATCATCCACCCAGGTTTGCATGTAGCGAATGTACTCTTTCATAGCAAAATAGGAGTCTTCCAGAATATCTTTATCCCCGTAATGTTGATAAAACTCCCATGGCATAATATTGATGGCTGCTCCCCAGGCAACTCCGCCTCCGCAACCAGGTTGCCAAGGCGCTCCGTTAGGTACATAACCACTTGCTACTTCCTGTGCTCCAATAATATCGTGAATCCACTTGTAGTAAAAGTTCCGCGCATCAAAATTGTGCATGACGGTTACGCAGGATACCTGCCCGTCGCCGGTGTAAGGCGAACGCTCCCGGTGCGGACAATCGCTTGCAATTCCACCGTGCATGTTATCCGTTTGGCTGCGTTTCCAGATTTTGTTCAGGTTATTAAACAACATATTGGAAGTTTCAAACACGGCTGATTCAGGAATTTCTGTATTTACAGCTTCAGCAATTATTTGCTCCGGAGCCAGTACTCCAGGCCAGTTAACTATTTCCACCTGACGGAAAACAAACCAGTTAAAACGCGCTGCATAATTTTCTTCCCCTTTCCCACTGAATATGTAGGAATTATCCCCTGAATATTGATTACTCAGGTATTTTATTTCCACCTTATGCCCTTCTGGTCCTTCAACATTTTGTAAGCGTACCCAACCAGAAATTTCTGTACCAAAATCGACAAGATAATTTCCGTTATACATTTTTTCAATACGAATAGGTTTTAGTTGTTCTGTTACCTTATCAGGGCGGGCAGTGTGTGCAACCAGTTTTCCTTCAGGGGCTTTTCGTTCGGCCACCGTTTCCCAGGTAGTATCGTCGAAACCAGCGGTGCACCAACCCGGTTGTTCCAGGCGCGCATCGTAGTGTTCGCCATAATAAACCATATCCATCAGAATCGGACTTTTTGAAGCTTTCCAACTGGTATCGCTGACTATCTTTTCTTCAGTACCATCCGTGTATGTAATTTGCATCTGCATCAGAAAACGCGGTGTTCCATAACCCAGCGCCCAGTGTTTAGCCGGATTGTAAAAACCATTTCCAAGAATACTTCCCACACAATTTGTTCCTTGTTTCAAGCTAGTTGTAACATCATAAGCAAGATACATCACCCGATATTCCCTAAAATCGTCGGGCAAAGCAATATATTGATTGACCAGATCCGGGCGTTTCCCGTAGTTGGTTTGATTCGGGACCAATACATCATCACCAACTTTATTCCCGTTCAGATATAATTCGAAATAACCCATTCCGGTTACAAAAGCCACTGCACTTTTTATATCCTTTTGCATCTTGAATTCTTTTCTCAACAAGGGAGCAGGAGGTGGAAGTTCAGAGGGTAATTCAGCATTTGGATTCCCGGGTTTTGGCAAGGTTTCTTCGCCTTGCCAGGGGGCACCGATCCATGTTGCTTTCCAATCTGAAGCATTTAATAAACCCATTCGCCAAAATGCCGGTTCACTCCATTCAGAAACCTCCCCGTTTTTATCCCAAACACGCACCTGCCACCAGCATTCTTGTCCTGATGACAACGCTTTTCCACTATATTTCAAACGCGTTGATTCGTTGCTTTCAACTTTGTCACTATCCCACAAATCGGCTTTGGCAAGCTGCCTTTCCGAGCTGGCTACCCGTATCTGCCAGGCAGTCTGGATTTGTCCCCGTTCTCCTTCATCTGCTGCATTAATCCAAGATAGCCGAGGATTTAATACATCAACTACCGAAGGATTTTCAAGGTATTCGCAGTTTAATTTCACAGGGTGGATTTTGGCTTCGGAATGAAAGACAAAACAGATTAGAATAGCTAGTAAATAGGTAAGTTTTTGCATGGTTTAGTTATTTATTATGTCTTCGATTTCTCTAGTTCAGATATGCTTTAAGTTCTCCAAGTTTCATCTGTCGGTCCATTGAAAAAACAGTGCTTTCTCGTTCTACTTCATTCAGTAAGAAATAAGCTTTTCGAAAAAAATCAAGTCGTTCATCTTCCTGGTCTGCCAATTCACCCTGCTCTTTCAAAACATAAGCCAGCAGCTCAGTTTGCTCGTTGGTTAATTTCTTCTTATTATGAACATAATCGATTAACTCTTCAATGGTCAGCTTTCGTATGTCGTTTTCCCATTTCAGAATTTTATAAAAATACCGGATTTGTTCTTCAGCTTCTTCTCTGTCTCCTTTAATCCGGAGTCCTAAAATTCGTTGCAACACATTGAAAAGCTGCATTATTTGCCGCATTAGAAAATCGCGTTCAATTCCCATTTCAGATGGATCATTTTGTCAGTATTGTTTAAAATTAAATATTTTCAGGGATCTATCATCTTCGCAGACATAACTTTTCCCAAATTTGAGCCTTGGAAAAGATAGTACTCATTTCATTTATGTATTACAGTATTTAAGCATTAAAGCATTATTCCTTAGCTTTGCAAAAATTTGACAAATGGGATTATTCGACGATCTTTTCAGCGATAGTTTTAGCGATGAATTGAAGGAAGGAAAAGATTATTATATGGAGAACGGATACCGCGTGATGACCGAAACCTATCTTATAAACCGAGGGTACTGTTGTGCAAATGGTTGTCGGCACTGTCCCTACTGGCCGAAAGCACAAAAAGGAAATACTAAATTAAGAAAAGACGCATAATGAAAGGGAAAGAACTTCGGATTGTATTTATGGGAACACCCGATTTCGCTGTGGCAAGTCTGAAACAGCTCGTAGAAAATGAGTACCAGGTAGTTGGTGTTATTACTGCTCCCGATCGTCCGGCTGGCCGTGGAAAACAGTTGGCAGTGTCAGCCGTAAAGAAATATGCCCTAACCAATAATTTGAAAGTTCTTCAACCCGAGAAGCTTAAAAATCCTGAATTTCTGGAAGAACTACGTTCATTAAACGCTGATCTGCAGGTGGTAGTAGCATTCCGCATGTTACCCGAAGTGGTATGGAACATGCCACGTTTAGGCACTTTTAACCTGCATGCATCATTGCTCCCCCGATATCGTGGTGCGGCTCCCCTAAACTGGGCAATCATCAATGGCGATACAAAAACTGGAGTAACAACTTTCCAACTCGACCATGAAATTGATACCGGTAAAATCCTTTTCAAAAAAGAAATTGATATTTGGGAGAATGACACCGTTGGAAGTATACACGACAGTTTAATGGAAATTGGGGCGAAGTTGGTCATTGAAACTGTTGATGCGTTGGCCGATGGCAATGTAGAAGCAATTCCGCAAGAAACATTAGCAGATGAAACCGAGATCAAGCATGCTCCCAAAATTTTTAAAGAGGACTGTAAAATAGACTGGAGTAAAGATGCCGAAACGATTAGAAACCTGATCCGGGGACTTTCGCCCTACCCCACTGCATGGAGTACACTGGTTAATAAAACCAACGGACAGGAGATATCAGTTAAAGTATTTTTTGCGATGCATGCCGAAGGTAAAACTACTGAAAGCGGGACCATTGAAACTGATGGGAAAAACTTTCTAAAAGTAGCTTGTGGAGATGGATGGCTTCAGATCACCGATTTGCAGCTTGCGGGGAAGAAACGAATGAAAGCGGATGAATTCTTAAGAGGATTTCAGCAAATTGGAGATTATCGCTTTGAATAAAAAAGGAATGTCATTTCGAGTGAAGGATGAACGAGAAATCTGTTTTGAGAAGATTTCTCACTCTGTTCGAAATGACATCCAAGTATATTACGACAAGTGCTGCCTACTTCTTCTTCCCGTTTACAACGAAGAAATAAATCAGAAAACCCAATGAAACAAACACAAGTAAAATACCGATCGGTAACACTGCATCTCCACCTGTCACCCAGTCTCTGTCAAACAATTTCATCAAGTCGATCACAATAAAACCAAGGCCAGTCATTAATGCTACCAGTCCCCATTTTAATGATGGATAACGATCAACCTCATCATTCTTTTTGGGTTCATCCAAGATACCCGGGCGGTCGTATTGTTCGGCTTTAATCAGTTTACGTTTTAACAGATGGTCAGAAACCAGTTTCATCATGTAATAAAGCCCAAAGAAGATAATTGCCGGAATTAAAAATTCTGTATTCATACTAATCGTTTTTATAATTTAAATTCTGACCGTTTGACTACACGAGTTTCTAAAATGTTGCAGAAATTTTGATTTTCTTTCAGATCACACCAATTGCATTTAGAACGGTTAACACCAAAACAGTAGTAAAAACAATGTTATAAAGAAAAGAGACTGTAAAAAACTTAACGATGACTTTTAATATATTTTGTCCGTAAAATTTCTTCATCGCGGTAATAAAATATACTGGGACAGAAAGTAAGAGAATTAAAACAAAGTTCTGCAGATTTGAGTCGAAAAGAAGGGATAAGGCGACAATGATTATAAATACAATAAAAATAAATGAATGAATATGAATAGAAAAAACGAGATGACGCATATACCGTTTATTTCGCCTGATGTATGCAAGCTTTAGTATAAGTGCAAAAAGAGGTAATAAAAGAAAAAATGCCCATGAAATGTATTCCAGAATTTTCGCCACAGCATTTTCGGGAGAACGACACAATCCAATGTATTCCCTTAATTTCATTCTTTGCTTCGGATCTGTTTCTGTTTCCAGTTTCATTTCCAGCGAATCAGCTAAGCTATTCAACTGCCCTCTCAACCCTCCGGCATCACGAAAAGAATCAATATTAAGCTGAAGATTAGAAAGACCGGCGTTCGCACTATCCAGATTAACACCACTAATCGCAAGTAAACTATCCAATTCCACCTTGTCTGTAGAGTCGATATTCGAATTCACCTGCCCGACCAACTCATCAAGCGATTTTACCGAGGATGAATCCATGGCAGTAATTTCAGAATCGAGAACATTGTTAAGTCCGCGATTAGTATAGATCTGAAGTAGCAAAAACAAAACAAAACTCACAAAAATAAAAATTCGAAATGGCGGTGCATAACGCACTCTTCGTCCTCTGAAATATTCTTTGGTCAGAAAACCAGGGCGTATGATCAATGCCAGCAAAGTGCGAAAGAAACGGGTATCAAAAGCAAAAAAATCACCCAGAAAATTATAAAAAATAAAACTAAAAGGTTTATCGTAATCATTTACTGACTGACCACAATTCGGACAATAATGACCGGTAAAAGTTGTTTCGCAGTTCTTACAAACTACGTTTTCGTGAGCCACCGGTGGCTTTCTTTTCAAACGGTTTTTGATTTTAGACCACATTCAAATCCTGCGTTTTTTTACCATCAAGTTTCAGGTTCCAGTTTTCGATAAACGGAAATATCGAAGGAGCCAGTGATCGGATTGGTTCGTACATTCTCGATTCCATTTTTGCTTCTTTGGGAAGAATCTTAACATCCTGATCAATTTTATCAAAAATCACCAGCAAAATACTTAAAATCAGTGCCGATTTCAAAAGGCCAAAAACAAGCCCGGCCAGTTTATTGATCCAGCCCAACATGACGGTATCAATCAGTTTGTTTATAGTACTACCAACAATATGAACCAAAATAACAATGACGATGAAAGTAACTACAAACGATATAATATTCAGATAATCGGTTGTAAGTTGAAAATTCTCAACCAGAAAATCGGAGGTGATATACGAAAATTCGATGGCTCCCCAGATTCCGAGAATCAGTGCGGCAAGGGAGGCAACCTCAGCAATCAAACCTTTACTGAAACCACTGATGGCGCCAAGGATAAGAAGAATTCCAAGAACAAGATCGATGTAATTCATATCTTTCGATTAGTTAGTTGTTTTAAATATGGCATTCAGACAGTTATCCTGATTGCAACCCGGTTATACCAGATTCATGATTATGTAAAAATATAAATTCGTTCAAAACAAAAAAACTCCTGAATCGGCAAGTTCACTTTTTTCATCGTTGAAACGTTGAAGAAGACCGATTTATTTTTGTCTTGAATTGCGGTAAATTCATAAATTTGGAAATCTAAAATCGTATTACCAATGCCATTAATCAATTCCGTGATCAGGTGGGTAACAACCCGCAGAAGTGATGAAATTCAATACTACCGGGAATATCCACTCGAAATACAGAATGAAATGTTATTTCATTTGCTACAGACAGCCAAGGATACTGAATGGGGAAAAGCTCATAATTTTGAAGAAATCTATTCCCTTAACGATTTCCAGAAAAATGTTCCTCTGCAGGATTATAACGATATAAAGCCTTATGTAGAGCGAATTAGGCAGGGAGAACGTGATGTGCTTTGGCCAGGCGAAACCAAATGGTTTGCCAAATCTTCAGGTACAACCAGCAACAAAAGCAAGTTTATCCCGGTTACCCGTGAGGCGTTGGAAAATTGTCATTTACGTGGACCGAAAGATGTGTTTTTCCAGTACATCAATTCGCATCCCGACACCAAGGTTTTAAAAGGGAAAACGCTGACATTAGGAGGAAGTCATCGAATTAATAGTTTGGATAATGATTCATATTACGGTGATCTTTCTGCTATTATCCTGGAGAATGGTCCATTCTGGAGCGAACTCTTCCGTACTCCGGCAACTGAAATTGCTTTGATCGAAGAATTTGAAGAGAAAATCGAACGAATTATCGAGACTGCACTGGATGAAAATATTACAGCTTTTGCAGGTGTTCCTTCATGGTACCTGGTTCTATTTAAACGTGTTTTAGAGCGAACCGGAAAGCAGAACCTGCTGGAAGTGTGGCCCAACCTGGAAGTTTTTGCGCATGGCGGGGTAAATTTTGATCCGTATCGTGAACAGTACCAGAAACTGATACCATCGCCACAAATGCACTACATTGACACCTACAATGCTTCGGAAGGATTTTTTGGGATTCAGGATAATGAACATCGCGACGACATGCTGCTGATGCTCGATTACGGTATTTTTTACGAGTTTATACCAATGACCGAGTTTGGCTCTGAAAACCCAACGGTGATTGGATTGGAGGATGTTGAAATCAACAAAAATTATGCGATGGTAATTTCAACCAACGCCGGATTGTGGCGATATATAATTGGCGACACCATAAAATTCACGTGTAAATATCCTTTTAAAATTAAAGTAACAGGCAGAACCAAACATTTTATTAACGCTTTTGGCGAAGAGGTGATTATCGACAATGCAGAAAATGCCCTCAAAGTTGCCTGTCAACATACAGGCGCCATCGTGAATGAATACACTGCGGGTCCCATTTTCATAAGTGAAAATCACAAAGGAGCACACGAATGGATGATCGAATTTGAGAAGGAACCGGAAGACCTTGAGCACTTTACTCAAATACTGGACAATACTTTAAAAACGCTCAATTCTGACTACGAAGCCAAGCGACATAAAAACCTGACGCTTGAGATGCCGCATATTACAGTAGTGCCAAAGGGAACCTTTTTTAACTGGATGAAACAACGAGGGAAAATTGGCGGTCAGAACAAAATTCCGCGGTTGGCGAACGATCGGAAATATCTGGATGAACTTATGAACATATTACCCAATAAACGCTAAAATTTTTATACTTTAGATTTTCTAAAAAATTTGCAAAATGCACATAGCTATCGCCGGAAATATTGGGGCAGGAAAAACTACGCTCACTGAATTACTTGCCAAACATTATAAATGGACTCCGCATTACGAAGACGTGGATGAAAATCCATACCTGAACGATTTTTATAATGATATGCAACGCTGGTCATTCAATCTGCAGATTTACTTTTTAAATAGCCGGTTCAAGCAAATTATAGATATACGGAAATCAGGCAAAACCATTATTCAGGACCGCACAATATATGAAGATGCCGAGATTTTTGCTCCCAACCTGCATAGTATGGGTTTAATGAGTACCCGCGACTTCAATAATTATAAATCGTTGTTCGATTTAATGGCAAGTCTCATCCAGCCACCGGATTTACTGATTTATTTACGTGCAACTATTCCCACTCTTGTAAACCAGATTCAGAAACGTGGCCGAGAATACGAAAACTCAATCCGTTTGGATTATCTGAAGATGTTGAATGATCGGTACGAAAAGTGGATCGGAGGATATAATCTGGGAAAATTACTGGTTGTTAATGTGGATGATCTCGATTTCACGACCAATCCTGAAGACCTCAGTTTTGTGATTGACAAAATCGACGCACAAATTCACGGTTTATTTTAGTCACTGGTCATTAGTCACTGGTCATTAGTCATCAGAAAATTTACCAGTGACTAATGACTGATGACCAATGACTTTTTACTATCCTACAATTTTTGCAATTTCACTTTTCACTTCAGGCCAGGTGGAGTCAGGTAAATTTGGGCCCATTACTTCTACTACTTTTCCGGAAACATAAGCAGCTATTTTACCGCACTTTTCCATATTATAACCGTTGGTAAGTCCATAAAAGAAACCTGCGGCATAAGCATCTCCGGCCCCGGTTGTGTCAATGGCCTTGGCTGGAATAACGCCAACACGGGCAACTTCATTCTTATATTTTATTAATGAACCTTCTTTTCCAATTTTTACAATAGTCAGATCGCAGTATTTTGAAATTTCGTGCAGTGCCGCTTCGGGTTCCAAACCTGTCAGCGCACGTGCCTCTTCTTCATTGGCGAAAATGATATCAACATAATTCTTTAAAATATCTTTCAGAAAATCGAGGTTGGCTTCTACCACATTATAACTTGAAAGGTCAAAGGCAATTTTTAAACCTGCTTTACTGGCTACATCCACAGCAGCCCGTATTAGATCGTGATTAAAAACCAGGTAACCTTCCACGTACATATAATCGTAGCCTTTTAACATCTCTACAGAAAATTCAGACGGAGTCATCTCGGCTGCTGCACCAAGATAAGTAGCCAGAGTACGTTCAGAATCCTGGCTAACCAGTGCCATTACTCGTCCTGTGTCACTGGTATCGCTGTACGTAAGGTGAGTTGTCAAACCACGTTTTTCAAAATCATTTTTAAAAAGTTCACCCAGTTTGTCCCTACCGATTTTCCCCATATATCCGCTAGCACAGCCTAGGTTTGCCATTGCACGCATGGTATTTGCTACCGATCCGCCGGTAGTCATCTCAGTCTTATCACTAACTACTGCCTCGTAAATTTGTTTCGAACGAGTGGCATCTACCAATGTCATACTTCCCCGCGGTAGTCCGAAAGTTTTAAGTTGATTATCGTCATTTATTACAGATACCAAATCAATCAAAGCATTTCCAACACCAATCACAGCAGGCGACTTTTTCTCTGTCATTTTTATTTTATTTTAGAAGCGCAAATATGAGCATTTTCAAATCGTTGAAAAAGATAATCTACCAAAAAGTTGAGTTCTCAGGGCTCAATAAGATTAACCAAAAACTTTTTTGTATTCCTTCAATCTGTAATCTTATTAAAACTGATTCCCTGCAAATCCCATCTCTTTTCCATTTCTGAAAGTGATTGAGTAAACGAATCATAATCTTTCCGGTTTTTGTTGGTCCAGCCAACTTCGGCGTAAGCTGCCAACCTCGGAAATACCTGCAATTCCATTTTCTCTTTTGATGGAATCCACTCACTCCACATCTGGCATCCTGATCCAAGGATTTTTGAATCATATTTTGGATCAAGTCCCTCTGGTATTGGATCAAAAGTATAGGCTTTTTCAAGTGGAATGGTCTTGTAGTCATAATCCAGATAGGTTTGGGCATGATAAGAATTTACTACATCGTAACCATTTGAAACAGCTTTATTTACCAGCTCCAGATTTCCTTTCCAGAAATGTATAACTGCCGATTTGGCAAGGGTTTCTTTTACTTCAATGTTTGCGGCTTCCTGCCCATGAACATTATCTCCCAGTATTTCATTCCACCCCATCATTCGATGACCGGTACGATCAATAAACTGTGAAATCTTATTTGTAAAGAATATTTGTAGATCAGCAGGGGAACTTAGGTTATGCGTCTTCATATAAGCTTGTATTTCAGGAGAATTTTTCCAGGTATCAAATCTCACCTCATCACCACCTACATGTACTACCTTTCCGGGGAACAATTCAAATACTTCGCTTAATACATCTTCCAAAAACTGAATAACTTTCGGATTTGCAATGTCAAAGGAATCGTCCATTTTACCAAATCTGACTGACACTTCTTTGGTTGTTCCCAACACTCCCAACCATGGATAAGCTGCGATTGCAGCCATGGCATGTCCGGGCATTTCAATTTCAGGAACTATTTCAATATGTCTTTTATTGGCATAGGCAATAATTTCCTTGATTTGTTCCTGAGTGTAAAACCCGCCATGCGGCTCACCACTGAAAACTTCTTCATGCCTTACTGTTTGAGTATTGTTTCGGAATCCGCCGATCGAGGTCAGTCTAGGATATTTTTGGATTTCGATTCGCCAGCCCTGATCGTCGGTGAGGTGCCAGTGGAAAACATTCATCTTCATGAGTGCCATTTGATCGAGCAACTCTTTAACCAACTCCATCCCCTGAAAATGTCTTGATTCATCGAGCATAAACGCACGCCAGTGAAACCGCGGATGATCTTCAATCGAAACACATGGCAAAGAGGCTGTTTTCTGATTATCAGAATGAAATTCAAAATCAGGAGGAAGTAATTGACGAAGTGTCTGAATGCCATAAAAAATTCCGGCGTTTGTGGCACCGCTTATTTGTACACCTTCAGGATAAACTTCCAGCTGATACCCTTCATTACCGATCCTGTTTTTCAAACCAACATCGAGCGTTAATACAATTCCTTTTCCCTCTGATTTTACAGTTGTCTTCTGACCAAAAGAATCTTCCAGAATATCAGCAAGATAAGTTGCTTCCTTTTGTGTCGATTCATCTGATACAATTACGGTTTTTGAGGAAAGAATGTACGCTCCATCTTTCATCGTGATTTGTTGAGGACGTGGTATTACATGAATCTGAGCATTTGCAGAAACAATAAATACTGTAAGAAATGAGATGGTAATAAATATCTTGAGTCTTTTCATAATTATTTTACTGTTATTGTATTAGAAGATAAATAATCGAATTCCATTTTAAACTTTCAGGAATATTTTATAGCGATAAAGAAGATATAAAAATGCCCATACACAAGCCACGTAACCAATCCCACCGATTAACGGAGACCATACCTCGGGGACAAGCTGCATCATCCCTCCAAAGAAAAAATCGCGCATGTTATTAAAATCGATAATCTTGTACTGAACTAAATAAATGGTGATTGAATTCAAACCGATTACAATAAAAAAGAACGACCACTTTTTGAAACCCCAAACATCGATAAGCAGGTAAAAAATACCGAGTAAAATCAGGCTCCATCCACCGGCATAAAGCGTAAAAGAACTGGTCCAGATATTTTTGATAATCGGAAAAAACAGTCCCCAAATTTTACCCAAAGTCAGGAAAACAATCCCGCTTATCAATAAAATTATTGCCTTTTTGATTTTACTATACTCTTCTTCACCTGAACGCAAAAAGATTCCGGCAAAAACTCCCATTAAAGCAGTACTTACAGCTGGAATTGTGCTTAGTATTCCTTCCGGTTCCAGTACTTCTAAATGTAGTTTACCGGGAAGAAACAAACGATCGATATAACCGGCCAGGTTACCTTCCAAAGTAAAATTCCCAGCCCCAAAACCCGGAACCGGAACACATTGCATCAACAAATAATACAGAATCAGTAATCCCCAAAACCAGACAATCTGCCAGCGCAATGTTGAATTCAGGAAAATTATAGAGGCTAAAAACCATGCAATCCCTATTCTGCCCAGTACACTGGCAAACCTCAAATGTTCTGCATCCAAATTTAAAATACGATTGTAAAGCATACCCAGTATAATCAACAATATCATCCGTTTAAATGCATGTTGGTAAATGCTGGCTTTGGAATCGCCCCGTTCCAGCCTTTTCCCAAAAGAAAAGGGCATGGAAACACCAGCCAGAAACAAGAATAGTGGAAAAATCAGATCGTAAAATGCAAATCCCTCCCAGGCAACATGTTTCATTTGAGAATGTAACCAGGTGAAAACGGGCCATCCTGTAAGGGTTGCCAAAGCATAAATTACCTTTTGTCCACCGGTAATCCATAACATATCAAATCCGCGAAGAGCATCCAGCGATAATAGCCGTTCGCTTTTAGTTACTTTACTCTTCTCATCCATTCCCGTTATTTTAGAGTTAGTTAAGAAATTCGAATTTGGAAATGATCATTTCATTGTCGAGTATTTCGGTTGGAGGATTCCCCCGAAAAAGCCACAAGTTCATTTTAGCTCTTTCATCACCGTCAACCGGAATATCATCACCGGAATAAACCCAACGTTGGATCAATGATTTGTCCGAATTATTCATAGAAACATTTCCATAATAACTGGCAAATACTATACTGTCTTTCTGCCAGTTAAACCAATGTGTTGATTCCATATCAGTTTGATTCAGAGTATAACGGAGTTTATTTTCGGGAATATAACCAGGCTGTATAACAAATTGTGAGTTTTCATTTTCAGGTTTATTCCATTTCGAAAATTCAATATCAATCTCAGCTGAATCATTTTCATAAGTAAATAAGCCGCCTACAACATTTTTGTCGAACTGATCCACCCTGTCTGATAAATGAAATACATAAGTTCCGTAACCCAATGATTGGGTCAGTGATACTTTTGCACAGTACCAACGACCATCTTTTTGTGTAATTCGAAGATGTAATTTTCCCTTATCATCCAACCACACATTTTCTTTTGAATCTGAAAAATAATTTGGTCCGGGTCCCTGTTTGAGTTCTCCTGATCCGACTTCCCAATCGTATCCGGAGAAATGAATAATCCGCTTACCATCAATTATCCGATCATTTTGTGGGTCCGGCTTTTCATTAAAAACAGGTATTAACGTAAGCGACAAAAAGATAAGTAGCCGAAACATCATTTACTGATTATTTATTAGAATTACTGAATAGGATTTTTCCACCACCAATGGTTTGCTGAATTTCAATTTCACCAGTTTCATTACTTAGTAAAACCAAATTGGCAGGTTGCCCAATCTCGAAAGCCGTTTGTGTTTTACCGGTTAACAATTCCATTGGTTTTAATGAAGCTCTATTCCAGGCTTGTTCAAAGCCGAGTAATTCTTTCCTAATCACCTGATTCACACACCAAAGCAAGGATTGTGCTGAGCCGGCTAGTAATTCAGGATTTTCAGCCATGCAAAGACGTCCTTCCGGATTTAGCAACACTTCTCCCCCAATATGACTTTTATATATACCGGGAGCCAAGCCAGCAAATTGAGTACAATCACTTATTAATATGGAAGTTTCCGGCTTCATTCTGAAAACGACCTTTAAAAAAGAATCGGGTAAATGAAAGCCGTCGGCTATTACAGTCGCCCAAAGTTGGTCCTGTGCCAACTGTTCCCAAATGTAATTCGGGTGGCGCGGCAACATTAACTGAGCGCCGTTACCTAAATGGGTAGACAACCGGGCTCCCGCTTCTACGGCTTCGGCAATTTGTTCGGATGAAGCAGCTGTATGACCAATGGAAACAATTACGCCGCTTTCAAAGCATTTCTTAATAAATTCTGCTGCCCCCTCCCATTCTGGCGACAGAGTGATTATCTTTATTTTCCCTTCGGCAGCACTTTGCCATTCCTGAAATAAATTCCAATCCGGTTTTTGCACAAAATTCCGGTCGTGCGCCCCACGTGAACCATCTTCTTCAGAGAGAAAGGGGCCTTCCAGATGAATTCCTGCTACCACACTATTCACTTCCGGATAAAATTTGCAGGCCTGTACGATTGTCTTAAGACCCTGTTTGATCGCTTCATCCGAATTGGTAATTATAGTGGGAAGAAATTGTGTTATCCCTTGTTGCGCAAGTTTTTTTACTAAACGCAAAACATCGTTCTCGGTAAAAGGAATGGTATTGAAATCAATCCCGCCATAGCCATTTACCTGCAAATCGACCAAACCCGGAGCCACAATTGGTAGTTGTTTAACAGGTCCAGAAAATGAAGAGATTGCATTAATTTTCCCATTTCTGACTTCCACACGAATGGGTTGACCACTTTGATAATTCAAACCTTCTATAAACATACCCTGCATTAAAATTTCTATTCTTTACTGGCATTCAACGAATGTAACAGATCCCTTGCCTTCTGTGATGCATCATTTCTGAATATAAATCCCAGTATAACAAACAGGATCAGCGATACAATCATTGGAGTGGCAACTTCCACTGTCAGGCTTAATCCCGGAACTAATTTAGTAACAATGAATGTTAAAAGTCCGCCTATAATCGAAACCAATGCCGACTTACTTCCGCTTCTTCGAAATGCAGGAAGTAAACCTAAAATCATCGGAATTGCGATTGGACCAAGCAAAGATGCAAACCAGGAAACGATCAATCCAAACACACCTCCAAAATGACTCGAATTCAAGGCAATAATAATGGTTAGCATCGTAAACGAAAAAGTTGTAATACGAGCCAAAATCAATGCTTGCTTTGGTGTAAAATTCCGAATTCTTCGGAACACAACCGGTAAGATATCTCTTGTAATTACGGCAGATACAGTATTAGAATCGGACGAGGTCATCGACAAAGTATTTGCAAACATCGACGCCAGTACCAGGCCAAGTAGTCCTGCAGGCAAAAATTTGAGCGCCATCATTCCATATGATAATGTAGGATCAGCCAAATCTTCGAAAAAGACCGGGGCTGCAAACATTGGAAATAAAAGAATAAGCGGCCAAACAAAATAAAGTATCGAAGATAAGATACCCGCTTTTCGAGCCTGCTTCCCTGAAGAAGATGAAATAAACCTCGTTGATAAATTCCAGGTTCCGCCACTATAGCTGAAAAAATCAATCACCAACATGCCCAGAGCAAAAGCAGGAGTATAAGGTGCATTAAAGAAATGTGAATTAGCTTCTGGTAAATGATGCCACAAAGTGAATACTCCTGAAATACCATTCCCAAGTTTCATCAGGATTATCACAAACATGGTGACCCCGGCAAGCAACTGAATGATAAACTGTGCAAAATCATTCCAAACATCTGCCCAAAGCCCGCCAATAGTGATGTAGAGGAGCGAGACCGTTCCGGCCAGCAAGATCCCTACGGTAAGCGAACTTCCGGTAAACACATTAAGCAAAACAGCTATTGCAGCGAGTTTTCCTCCAACATCGAAAATTTTAATTATGGCACCACTCCATGCAATGATTTGCTGAGTAGTGAGATTATAACGTGCCAGCAAATACTCCGTAGGCGATTGAATCCCGGTAGCGATTCGAAGTTTTGCCCAGCGGGGAGCTACCCACAAGGCTGCCATCAATGTCGCCAGGCCAACACCGCAAGCCCACCAAATGTATAAAGTGAATCCGTGCGTGTATGCAATCCCGGCGTAGGCCACAAATACTGCCCCACTGTAACCCGACACGTGATGTGATACCCCGGACAACCACCAGGGAAGTTTACCTCCGGCAGTAAAAAAATCGGCCGAGTTTTTTACCTTGCGAAAGGCATTCAAGCCAATGGCAACAAGCACTAAGAAATACAAGAATAAAACAATCCAGTCAGTCAGTTGCATAGTAATATCTTCCCTATCTTGCTATTAGATTTTTACATTTTGTTCTCTACTAATTCCGGCTTTCAGAAATAGATATAAATTTATCAGCATATCGTTTTCCTAATGCACGTTGAGATACGTTATTGAAATGAATAAAATCAGGATTACAGCTTAAATCATTTGTTGGTACCACATAGCAATTATTCAAATCATCTGGTACCTGGCTAATGATATCGTTAATTTTATTCCAATTCTCCTGTCTCTCTTCAGGTCTGGTATAAGCACCCAATTCTCCCATTATTATTGGTAATGAATCATCTCCCAGAAACATCCGCATACTACTCAAAACAGTTTCGAGCTTTTCTTTATAAACCGGTATCTTCTCATCAAAAGCATCACTTTCTCCCTGATGCCAGAGGATGCCTTTTACAACGCCATATTTCATTGCCATTCCTGCCTTCTCTCTGAAATTACTAAACAGCTGAACTCCATTGAAAACCGAGTCGCCAAGCCATGCCTGAATTGGACTCCCACCAACTGCACAAGGAACCAACCCTACTGTTACAGAATCAGGCACATATTTCAACAACTCGCGTGCAAATGAAACGCCACAATCCAATCCCGTAACTTTTGGTTGATACAGATGCAATGGTTCTTTGGCGATGACCCACTCATTATCCAGGTTAACGGTGAAAATACGGGGATTTGGCACCGTATCTTCCGGCTCCACAATTCCACGCCCGGCCATATTCGACTGCCCGGCCATAATGAGAATCCAGAAATTGTCAGGTTCCGGCATTTGTTTTGGATAATCAATTCTTTTTGGAAAGTTAACTTGCAAATCCTGAGCAGAACTTCCCAAATAAATCAGCATCGAAATAAAAAATAAAAGGATGTATCTATTCATACCTAAAGGTTGTGCCTACCACGTATTGGCTACTGCAGCATAAATGTTTTTCAGTTTCAGATTGCGAATTTGATTTTGCCCGGCAATTTCATCCGGATACAAAAATCCAGTATTTAAATCAGTAAATCGTTGATTCAGGCTTTCGGATTCGGCTAACAATCGCTTCAATTCCGGTAAGATCTTTCCGGCCATTTCACGGGTGTATTGATCCGACTCATAAAATGACTCAACCTTCTTAAAATCCAGGTAGAAAGAACGCAGGTCGAGCATTAATCTTAGATGTTCAAACTCTTGTTGATTATTTTTCGGAGACAAAGAAGCCATTAACATTTTGGCATGTTCAACACTCTGACGAATTACGTCCAATTGTGTATCATCTGCTGGATTTCCAACTTTTACCAAAGCCGGAGATGCGATTAAAATCTGCCAAAGTTTTTCTCCGTCATCATCTGTTAATCCAAAACGTTCCTGAGCATATTGAATAACAAATTTTTCAGGCTCAAGCGGTTCGCTCTGATTTAATGACTGGGCGTATGCCGCAATTAAAATCCGAAACCCTGATAAAGGATAAACATTTCGGATAGCATACATATCAATTACCTCATTATTGGTGTCCCAGTTAAAACCATAAACCCCTGAAGTTGACCATGAAGTCATAACCATGCCCTTGTATCCGGCTTTGCGTGCATACGGAATAAAATCCAGCTGATTATTGAAATGCTTTTGCCAGTCGGTGGTGTACCAATTATCAGGATGACTGCGAATGGCCGGCGATCCCCAAAAAGTCAAACCTTTGTCAAGCAATTTATCCAAATCGCCAAAATAATTGATTTTCCAACCGTAATTCCAATCCACATAAACGGTTTCTTTCGGAAGCTGATCGACCACATCGGGATACTTTAAAACAATGTCAGACCACAAAACAGGAACTTTTCCCATGTCTGTTACAATCTTACAAATCATGGTCAGGTAATCGGCAAAAAGTTTGGAAGTTCCTTCTTCCGCAGCCTTCGCCGAACACTCAGAGCAGTGACCCAGTAAGCGGGTTTCATCGCCGCCAATATGAATGTATTTTGAAGGATGGAGTGAGGCCATGTCGGCAAACAAATCAGTAAATAATTCCTTATCTCCTTCCACTTTCAACGGACAAACCTGCGAGATATCCTTATTTGATTCTCTTAAATCGCTGTACCGGTCGTGACGAAGAATATACTCCGCATGTCCAAAACATTGTTGCAGCGGAATAACTTCAATCCCAAGACTATCGCAATAAGAAACAAAGTCTTTAACCTCGTCACGCGTGTAAGCATATTTATTGGAAATAGTTGCATGTTTCTCGTACGGATAAGATGCTTCCCATTCCATTACAAGTGTGTTGATGCCAAACCCTGCCAGCTCTTTTGCAAAATCCTTTAAAGCCGGCATGGTCATCACCTGGATTCTCAAATCGATATGAAATCCCCGAACCGGGAATGGTTTGAAAGCTTCATCTTTCCTGCTTTCCCTAAAAGGTTCAGCAGTTACGGGAGTAAAAACTCCATTGAAAAACAAAGTAATCGTAACTAATAAAATAATCGCTATTGATCTTGTTCTTAAAGTATTCATCAAAAAATAATTTATTCAATAAATTTACTGCAAAGTGATTTTAAAAAACAGCCATCCAATCATCTGTACTGTATTTCCCATATTGAAAAGAAGATACACCGGGCTTACGAAATAAAATAATGTCCTTTTCTCCTGACCCAAGTTCTACTGTTAAAGCCAGACCATTGTCCAGGATTTCCTGTGTAACTTTGATTTCTGAAACGGAGTTCTCAACAGGCGCTGCCAATAACACCGAATGTGTCTGACTGCCTTCCAACTCATACGAAATAAGTGGAGCCATTACATCCCGGGCATTTACACTTACATAGGCCTGTTCAAGTTTCACTTGTTTGTAATTTTCTTTTTCCGAAGGAATTAACGCAACCTGAGATTCTGTTTTGATTAAAAGTGTTTTGCCCGCTTTATCAACCTCTACCTCAATTTCTGGCAGATGAAGGAGAATTTCGTATGTATGTGATTCCTTCGAATCAAAATAATCATAAACCAGCAAGTAATCATTCCGAATTAAAGCCAGGTTACGAATCCAGTTAACCGATTGATTTGTTTTATCTGAAGCTGGCGAAACCATCCGAACCAGACGATAATTATCTTTTTCAATCCAGTCTGTAATCCGGTTTTCTGTTTGCCGTTTTGCTGCCCATTGAATATCGGAAGAAGTTGCTTCATCTTCCTGACCGTCGATAATAACCGTGTTGTGTGCCCGTGAAGTACGATACCATTTTACCAGCAACGAATCGTCGTAACTGTTACAGCCACTTTCGATAAAAAGCGCTTGCTTTCCAAACCAGGCTACAAAACCCAGACGCCCTGCGTGTGCATGAGATCCGATCGTTTTGGCAGGATTAGCTAAAATGTACCAGCCATCCTGATTTTTGGTATCACTTCGCATGACCCCAATTTGTGTATCGGGAAAATAAAAGGAAGCTGGATTTGTTTTTTCTGTATTGAGTATTTCACTAATCGTTTTTACAGTAGCCGCTGTTGGCATTGGATACGAATCGTTTACCGGAGGCATGGTGCCATCAGGCTGGGCGACGACAGAAAGATAATGCTCCATTTTCTCCAGCAGCGGAATACTGTTAGCTGGCGGAGTGATGCCATTTTGAGTGCATAGCAAATAAGCATCCCTGAAAATGGAAGCTTCAAACGGATAGTAGCCAAACATTTGCTCAACATTCCCGCCATCGGCATAAAAAGCATGGTTAATATGATGCTCCAAAATACGAATACCTACTTCCTGTAACTCAGCTGCCTGCGGAAGTTGCGGAAAAAGAACCCCCAGATAAAGCATTGCCAAAGCACCATGTGCCTGATGATTGAATTCGTTCAGCTTTGCTTTGCCAAAACCTTCACGAAGAATCTCAGCATGCTCAACCAGACTATTAAATATCAATGCCTTATCTTCCTCCGAGAGTCCCTCTTCACCCAGATAGTAACACCATGAAAGATGAATGGAACGCCAGGCCACCTGCATGTCGTACCAATTGTATTTTGAAGTTGGATTTTCTGTCGTATGAGGATTGTCCTTAATCCAGAGGCGGACAATCTTCATCATATCATCCAGAAAGCTCTGGTCTTTGGTGAGGTAATACAGCCGGGCAAACGGTGGCAAATAATAGAAACGATTCAGCCAGACACTTTTTTCCAGCTCTGTTTTTTCGAGCTTTGCCCAATTGATCGGGTCACCCAACACTTTCTGAAGTAATCCATTCCTGACTGCTTCAACAATTACGACATCCTCTTCCGAATGAATCAACTGTTGCTGAATAAACTTCCCCCCCTGATCTTTAGGGACAAAATCACCAAAATTGTACGACTTTAGATACTTGTAAAACGGAAAAGTCACCTTGTCATTGAAAGATGTAGAATAAGTAACATCTGCAAGATTTCCGGCTAAAGAAGTGCCGGTAACTATGAATCCGGCACTTCCAATAGCCACCTTCTCTATGAAACCTCTTCTGTCTAACTTCATGCTAACTTTTTCAACTCGTTTGAAGTGTAAGAATACGAATCTTCGTCGAAATAAAATTTACAATTCGAATGGTTCTGGAGGATAGATGCCGGACATTTTGTACTAACCGGTCCGTTTAGAGCATTATAGATCGCTTCACTTTTACTGCTCCCCGGCACATCACAAAACAGGAAATCTGCGTTCATAAGCACGGGAATTGTTAGAGTAAATGCTTCCCTTGGGACATCATCCAAAGTATCAAAACATTCTTCGTTTACCTGCTGAATCCGGCATGTTTCATCCAGTTCAACCAGCTTTAGTATCTTTTTGTCATTAAAATCGGCAACAGGTGGATCATTAAATGCAATGTGCCCGTTTTCGCCAATACCCAGGCAAACAATATCGATTGGCGCCTCTGAAATTAAAGCAGAATATCGCTCAACTTCTTCTTTTTCTGGGGCTTTCCCATTTATTAAATGAACCTCTTTCAAATTAACTTTTTCAAACAGATGCTCATTCAAATATGTTGAGAATGAACGTGAATCATTCCAATCCAGGCCGATATACTCATCCATATGAAAAGCCGTAATCCGATTCCATTCTATTTTATCAGAAGCAGCCAGATAAGCCAGCATCTCATTTTGCGAAGGAGCAGCTGCAAATATCATTCGTATTGTCTCTTTTTCCTTTAACAACTGAATAATTTGTTTTTCCACATCCTTCCCTGCTGTTTCCCCCATAATCTCGCGTGTTGGAAAAACATTCACATCCATTTTTTGGAAATAATTTACTTTCATTGATTGTCTGTTATTTTATTAAAAACAGATTAAGACCTGACCAGTGGAATAATCTATTATTTATCATATATTATAAAATTTTAAAATCTTTTATAATCAGTTCATTATCATGGTTATCGCGGGGAAATCACCTTTGAATTACCAAAGAGTAATATTCTCAGTTCCAGAGATGTCATACTATCTTGCACAGCCAATCAACCTTACCCCGTCCTGTTGTTGGTAAATCATCTTCTGTTTTGATTCCGCATGAGACAAAAAATTAAAACAGTATTACCACCATGATACATTTCGTCATGTTTCTAATCAATATACAACTTTGACATACAAATGTTTATTGAACTGAAATTATAACATTAAACGTATTTATAATGCCGCCATCTTTATCTCTAACAGATACAGAAAAACTATCATTGGCAGAACTGGCACCTGAATGGACATACACAATATTACTGACATCAATATCAAGTTGGCTGAATTTGCTTCCGCTCGTCAAAATTTTGGTCCCCATCACCAACCAGCCACTTGCAGGTGCTGTTTCCACAGTATAAATTATATCGGCCGGTGCCGCACCTTCCATTTTAAGATTAGTGTTGCTAAGCACAACAGACCCCTGATTAGCGACTGTAAAACCAGTATTTATTC
>DAOPJR010000016.1:0-34675 GCA_035399765.1 Draconibacterium sp.
GATTCGAACCCCCGGTACCGTTTCGCGGTACACACGCTTTCCAGGCGTGCCAGTTCAGCCACTCCTGCACCTCTCCAGTATAAAACTGGCTCCCAAAACGAGGGGTGCAAATTAATAAAAAATTGCGAAAAACAAAGGGGCTATTCACTTATTTCCCCTCTCATATTTTTATTGAGATAGAATTTGATTTCATCTGATTTTAAGTCCTGTCCCAATAAAAACATAAGCTTAGTTATGGCAGCCTCTGTTGTCATATCTTTTCCTGAAATCACGCCCGCGTTTAACAGCTCAAGACTTGTCTGGTATTGGCCCATAACTACCTTTCCTCCTTCGCATTGCGTAATGTTCAGGATAATAACACCTCGTTTTATCGCTCGTTTTATACAATGGGTAAGCCATCGGGTAGTAGGGACATTTCCCGAACCAAAGGTTTCCAGAATTACTCCTTTTAGTCCGGGAGTATTTAAAATCGAGTTCATTACGTTTTGGTTAATTCCGGGAAACATTTTCAAAATAACAACATTGTCATCGAAGTTTGTGTTCACTTTGATGATTCCCTGAATTTCCTGGTGATAGATAAACTCGTGACTGTATTTGATATCAATGCCGGCTCTTGCCAAAGCAGGGTAATTCACTGATCGAAATGCGCTGAACATATCGGCGTCATGCTTAACTGTTCGGTTTCCCCGGTACAAAGTAAAATCAAAATAGACACAAACCTCCGGGACGATACTAGCACCATTATGCCTGGCTGCTGCAATTTCTACTGCAGTAATCAGGTTCTCTTTCCCATCTGTCCTAATCATCCCAATGGGTAATTGCGATCCCGTAAGAATGATTGGCTTATCCAGGTTTTCAAACATAAAACTAAGCGCTGACGCTGTATAAGCCATAGTATCGGTTCCGTGTAATACTACAAATCCATCGAATTGATTGTAATTTCTTTCAATGGTTTTAGCAATTTTAATCCAGGTGATTGGATTCATGTTTGAAGAATCGAGAGCCGGATTGAAAGTGATCGTTTTGATTATAAAATCAAATTTCTTCAATTCAGGAACAACTTCCTGGATTTTTTCGAAAGGAACCGGTATCAAAGTACGGTTTTGCGGATGTTGAACCATCCCAATTGTTCCGCCTGTATAAATAATAAGAATGGATGTTTTTTTGTCGCTAGCGCTGTTCATTTTACTCGAAATACGGAGTGCAAGTTATTAAATTTCGAATAATTTGCGTGCGTTTTGAGTGGTTATTTCAGCTATTCGTGTGAGAGGTAAATTATATATCTCGGTGAGCTTCTGAGCAATAAATACCAGGTAAGAACTTTCGTTTCTTTTTCCTCGTTTAGGCACAGGTGCCAGATAGGGTGAGTCAGTTTCCAACACAAGGTTTTCAACACCAATATTTTGGATTACCTTCTCTAAACTGCTATTCTTAAACGTGATAACACCTCCGATTCCGAGATGAAATCCAATGTCTGTAATTTTTCGAGCCTCAGTTTCATTTCCAGTGAAACAATGGAAAATTCCTTTTAGAGTTCCGTCCTGTTCTTCTTTAACAATCTGGAAGGTTTCGTTAAAAGAATCTCTTACATGGATTACGATTGGGAGATTTTGTTGCTTGGCTATTTTAACCTGATGGCGAAATACTTCTTTCTGTTCTTTTATGTATTTTTTATCCCAGTATAAATCTATTCCAATCTCGCCAATTCCATAAAATTTGCGTTTTTCAAGCCAGTATTCAACGGCTTCTAATTCTTCTTTATAGTCTTCTTCAACCGAAGTGGGATGCAGCCCGATAAGTGGATAACATAAATGAGGATACGCGTCAGCCAGGTCAAGCATGTATTTGATTGATCCTGAATCGATATTTGGAAGAATAATCTTCTTAATCCCGCTTTCATAAGCTCTTTGCAGGGCTTCATCACGATCGTGGGTAAAATCTTCTGAATAAATATGGGAGTGCGTATCTATTAGCATTTCCTGAAATTTCGACAAATGTAGAAAAGTGTTTTCAGCACACGGCTTATTCTATATTATCATATATTTAAATTTAACATTGAAGATAAAAGGAACATAAAATGACCGGAAATAAAAAATCCGCCATGGACACAGCGGATTTTCTTATAAAATATCATATGCTTTTTATACCACACCCTGTGCAAGCATGGCTTCAGCTACTTTAACAAAACCACCTACATTGGCTCCTTTTACGTAGTCAATATGATTTCCGTTTTTACCATATTCCACACATGTATCATGAATATTTTTCATGATACCGTGTAAACGGGTATCAACTTCTTCTTTTGGCCAGTTGATACGCATGCTGTTTTGTGACATTTCCAATCCTGAAACGGCAACTCCTCCTGCATTCACTGCTTTCCCGGGAGCATAAACAAGGTTCTCTGACAGGTATTCAACCGCATCAGCAGTGCAACCCATATTTGAAGCTTCGGCCAGTAACTCACATCCATTTTTTACCAGCAGCTTGGCGTCTTCCAGGCCCACTTCATTTTCGGTAGCACATGGCATGGCAATATCAACCGGAACTTCCCAAGGGCGTTTATTGGCCACAAATTGAGCTCCGAATTCATCAGCATAAGGAGCAACAACATCATTGTTGGTAGCACGAAGTTCGAGTAAGTAATCGATTTTGTCGCCACTGATTCCTTCTTTATCGTAGATGTAACCATCTGGTCCTGATATGGTAACGACTTTGCCTCCCAGCTCACTTATCTTACTTATGGCGCCCCAGGCAACATTTCCGAAACCTGAAACTGAAACGGTTTTCCCTTCAATATCTTTCCCAAGGGTGTGCAGCATGTGCTGGGCAAAGTATACGGCGCCGTAACCGGTTGCTTCCGGGCGAATCAGACTTCCTCCCCATGCCAGGCCTTTTCCGGTAAGTACTCCGGTAAATTCGTTTTTCAAACGTTTGTACTGTCCAAACAGGTAACCAATCTCTCGTCCGCCAACACCGATATCTCCTGCTGGTACATCGGTATTCGGGCCAATGTGTCGGTAAAGTTCACTCATAAACGATTGGCAAAAACGCATGATTTCGCCATCCGATTTTCCTTTTGGGCTGAAATCGGACCCGCCTTTCCCTCCACCCATTGGAAGTGTAGTGAGACTGTTTTTAAAAGTTTGTTCAAAACCTAAAAATTTTAAAATGCTGAGTGTAACACTAGCGTGAAACCGAAGCCCGCCTTTGTAAGGCCCCAGTGCTGAGTTGAATTCAACACGATAACCACGATTGATTTGGACTTCGCCACGATCGTCGACCCAGGGAACACGGAACATGATCACTCTTTCCGGTTCACACATCCGTTCCATTATTTTAGCTTTTTGATAACGCGGATTTTTTTTGTAAAAATCCCAAACAGAGGTAATTACTTCTTCCACTGCCTGGTGGAATTCATTTTCCCCCGGAGTTCTCCGCTCCAAATTCACAATGAATTCATTTATGTCTGTCATCATCATTTAATTTTAATTGATTAACGACTCAAAGGTAGATAACTTAAAAATGAAAAAACAAGACTGTTTTCAGAAAGAATAAAACTATAAGTATCACAAAATCAGTGCTTTGGGATACTGTAAAAGATGTTAAAAAACACTGTCTGACGATTGTCAGGATTTTGGGCATAAAAAAAGCCCTTCCGATTGACAGAAGAGCCTTTTATATATCGTATCAATTATGAACTGAAAATTACATCATTCCGCCCATTCCGCCCATACCTGGACCGCCCATTGGCATATCTGGTTTGTCCTCTTTTACTTCAACAATAACTGTTTCGGTAGTCAAGAACATTCCTGCAATACTTGATGCATTTTCTAAAGCAATTCGGGTTACTTTGGCTGGATCGATTACACCTGTTTCCAGTAAGTTCTCGTATTTGTCGGAGCGGGCATTGTATCCAAAATCGTTTTTACCTTCTTTTACCTTTTGCACTACAACTGCACCTTCTTTACCTGCATTAGCTACAATTTGACGAAGAGGTTCTTCAATAGCACGTTTGATGATTTCAATACCGGTAGTTTCGTCTTCATTGTCGCCTTTCATTCCTTCCAATGCTTCAATAGCACGAATGTAAGCTACACCACCACCAGGAACGATTCCTTCTTCAACAGCTGCACGGGTTGCATGCAGTGCATCGTCAACACGGTCTTTTTTCTCTTTCATTTCAACCTCAGAAGCGGCGCCAACATAAATTACTGCCACACCGCCGGCTAATTTTGCCAAACGTTCCTGTAGTTTTTCTTTGTCGTATTCCGAAGTTGTATTTTCCATCTGGGTTTTTATCTGACCAACACGGGCTTTAATAGCGTCTTGTTCGCCGGCGCCGTTAACTACTGTAGTAGTTTCTTTGTCAACAGTAATTTTTTCAGCTTGCCCTAGCATATCCAGAGTTGCCTGTTCCAGTTTCATTCCTTTTTCTTCGGTGATAACTGAACCGCCGGTCAGGATGGCAATGTCTTCCAGCATTTCTTTTCTGCGATCGCCAAAACCAGGAGCTTTTACCGCACATACTTTTAATGAACCACGCAAACGGTTAACAACCAATGTTGCCAAAGCTTCACCATCCACATCTTCTGAAATAATCATCAGTGGACGGCCTGTTTGTGCTGTAGCTTCCAAAATCGGAAGAAGTTCTTTCATGGTGCTGATCTTTTTGTCGTGGATCAGGATGAAAGGATTTTCCAGGTTGGCTTCCATTTTTTCAGGATCGGTAACAAAATAAGGAGAGATATAACCACGATCGAACTGCATACCTTCCACAACTTCAACATAAGTATCTGTTCCCTTGGCTTCTTCAATGGTAATTACACCTTCTTTTTTTACTTTCTGCATTGCTTCAGCAATCAGTGCACCGATAACAGCATCGTTGTTTGCTGAGATTTTAGCAACCGATTCAATTTTTTTGTAATCATCGCCAATGGTCTGAGCCTGATCTGCAATGCTGTTTACTACTGTTTCAACAGCTTTGTCGATACCACGTTTCAAATCCATTGGATTTGCACCGGCAGTAACGTTTTTTAATCCTACGTTAACTATAGACTGTGCCAACACAGTTGCAGTTGTTGTTCCATCACCGGCATCATCACCCGTTTTTGAAGCAACTTCTTTTACCATTTGAGCACCCAGGTTTTCATATCCATTGCTCAATTCGATTTCTTTGGCAACTGTTACCCCATCTTTTGTAATCTGAGGCGCACCGAATTTTTTCTCAATAACTACGTTACGGCCTTTCGGGCCCAAAGTAACTTTTACAGCATTCGCCAGCTGATCCACTCCGTTTTTCAGCAGGTCGCGTGCTTCAATGTTGAACTTAATTTCTTTAGCCATCTTTATGCTTTTTTTGATTCGTTTAAACAACTAAATAATATAGTCTCGCGACATTTCATTTTGACACCTGTTTTTAAAACCCGGTACCAGGGTTTCTTCATAATTTTTTGAAGCTGATTGCTTTTCTTTCACGAATTTGGTTAACTGTTTACATTCTTCCTTTGAAAAGAAGGACGGGTTTCACCTCAGACGCTATCAGAAAAAACAAATTTTTCATTTCAGGATCTATATCCTCAATTCTGTCACTTTAGATTAAAATGATTAAACATGTTTTTATTTCGACGTGTTGCTTGTATCACATTTTATGCCAAGCGCCAAAAGAGACTTTTTTAATTGAAAAGGGAGACAAATTTTCACTCTATTTGCAGGTTTAATGGTGTGCATATGCTGTAGTTTATTGATTTATATGAATTTATGACACAATGTTGTCGTTCTGACACGCTGGCAGCATAGTGGACAGCTTCAGCACTTTTGGGCCGGGATGAAATTGTTGAGGCAGATTTTGGAGATAGTATATTGATTGGTTTTGATAAAAATAAAAGCAGCTCAACAGCTGCTCTTATAAAAACTCATTACAGAGTAAAAAGAATTGTTATGGTGTATAATCTTAATTTTCAAAAGAAGGGGCTGCTTCAATAAGCGCCCCTATTTTTGTTAACCCCCAAACACACAATAAGTCAGAATGACCTATCAATACAAATAACAGAAAAAAAAATCAATTGAGTTCTATCGGTTTTGCCATTTCAGACAGATTCATCCAATGCCGACTCCAATTCAGTAATTATTACTTTTTTGATCAGAAAAATTAACCTGTCTTGCTCAGAATTTATTACCAATAAGTGGATCTGTATTGTTTATATCTTCTATTAAAAAGGAGAAATGACAAATAGAGCAAGAAGACAATAAAAAGAGCCATTCGTTATATAACGAATGGCTCTTGTATATTATATTATTCTTTGTTTAGTTTTCTCCGTTGTTATTATCTTGAGTAGCCGGAGTTTCAGTGCTTGCCGGAGGCGTTGTCGGGAATGTTGGAACCTGAGTTGGATCTACTGCGGTTTCAATTTGTTGCTGAACACGTGATTGATTGCTTTCTTCCTGTGTACGTGGAATAAAACCAGCACCAACAACCGATAAAAACAGCAAAGCACCGGCCAAAATCCATGTTCCCTTTTCAAGGAAGTCAGTAGTTTTACGAACACCCATGATTTGGCCAGTTGACTGGAAGTTACTTGCCAAACCTCCTCCTTTTGAATTTTGCACCAAAACAATGAGTACCAAAAGGATACATATAATGACTAATAATACAGTGATTAAAGTATACATCTCGTTAATTATTATTCTTTATTACTTCTATTTCTTTAATTCGGCTTGCAAAGTAAATACTTTTTTCCGGATATTTCAAACTTAATTTTTTATATGCAGAAAGCGCTTTATCGTAGTTCTTTTGCGAATAATAAATGTTGGCAAGAGTTTCTGTTACCAATTCCTCATCTTCAGACACTGACTTTTCAATAACTGGTTTGTCTCCAGATGTTTCAACCGAGGTTACAACTCCCGGTTCTCGTTTAAATCCGTGGTGATCTGAACGTAAAAAACGATCGATAAGAGAATTCCCATCGGTATATATTTTTTCATCTTCCAGCCGATATAAATTATTATCCTGCGGATTTATATCCCCTATCATTTCAAAACTGATTTCATTATTAAGGAATTTGTACAGCCGTTTGCGGTCTGGTACCATTACCGCCACTTTTTTCAGTACATTTTCAAATTCGGGAGAGTTTATTTTTTTCAGATTTTTTAAATACAGCATCCAACCTGTCTGGAACCAGGGAAAATCAGCCGTCAGCGCCCTTGTTTTTTCCAGGCTTTCCTGATTCAGATTTTCGGGATGATGAAGGTATTTAATAATCTGCGTCTTCTCCATCTTTACCAGTTTGCAATTGTAGCATTAAAAATATCGTCGGTCAGTTTTTCTATAATCTGGCTTGTTAAATCGTCTTCTACTGAACTAATTGGCTGACTGCTTTCAAAATCTTCGTACGAAGAAAAGGTCTGCTCAAAATCATCTTCAGGTGCTTTATGATTAGTAAATTTCATTTTCACAGTAATAGTAAGTCGGGTCTTCGATGACAAATCGTCTTTTTGAACGGCCATTGGCCGGAACTCATAGCCAGTAATTTGTCCTTCGAATTCAATATCACCATTTTCTGACAATTCGTTCAACGATGTCTGACGTTCGATCTTGGTACGTAAATTTTCAGTAAAACTTTGACTAAGTGTCGGGTTAATCAATTTTGCCCGGTTGGGAAAATAATAAACCGTATATGTTCTAACCTCGGGCGAAAGATTGGCTCCGGTAAATGAATAGGTTATTTTACAGGAAGGGGCAATACTTCCAATAAGAACTACCAGGACGGTAGCAAGTATAAATCTTTTCAGCATAATTATCCTTTAATATCGTATTCCTTAATTTTTCGGTAGAGCGTTCGTTCCGAAATGCCGAGTTCCTGTGCAGCATATTTTCTTTTTCCCCGATGCTTTTCCAGGGCTTTTTGTATCAGTTCAATTTCCTTGTCGGCGAGTGAAAGCGATTCTTCAACAAATTCTTCCGTATCCTGAATATGGTCCTTTTCTACATGTGCAATATGAATTGGGCTGTGGATTGATTCACTTTTTTGATACGCTACAGGATCGTCGTTATACAGGTTTTGAATAATGCGGGCCTGGTCGTGTGAAATCGGTGCGTCGCGATTTTCCATGAGGTCGAGCACGAGTTTTTTCAAATCAGTCACGTCCTTTTTCATATCGAAAAGAACCTTGTAGAGGATTTCCCGCTCGTTGGCAAACGATTGATTTTCCTGTCCGCGATTAAACAAAGCTGGCAGTTGCTGCCGGCTATCGACTGGCAAATAATTGCGAAGCACTTCGGCTGTGATATCCCTTTCTTGTTCTATAATCGAGATTTGTTCTGTAACATTTTTTAACTGGCGGACATTTCCCGGCCAGCGGAAATGAACCAGCACCGATCGTGCATCATCGGTTAGTCTAATCGGAGGCATACGGTATTTTTCGGCAAAATCGCGCGCAAATTTTCGAAATAACAACAAGGTATCGTCAGCGCGTTCGCGAAGTGGTAAAATGTTAATTGGAACCGTATCTAAGCGATAATACAGATCTTCGCGAAATTTACCTTCTTCAATAGCTCTTGGAATATTAACATTAGTGGCTGCAATTACGCGCACGTTGGTTTTTATCACTTTCGAAGAACCAACCTTAATAAATTCGCCGGTTTCCAGCACACGAAGCAAACGAACCTGTGTTGAAAGAGGTAGTTCGCCAATTTCATCCAGAAATATCGTTCCCCCGTCAGCTTCCTGAAAGTATCCTTTGCGGTCGGCTAAAGCACCGGTAAATGCACCTTTCTCGTGACCAAATAATTCAGAATCAATGGTTCCTTCAGGGATGGCACCGCAGTTAACGGCAATGTATTTGCCGTGCTTACGGCTTGAATACTGGTGAATAATTTGTGGGAATATTTCCTTTCCAACACCGCTTTCCCCGGTTATAAGCACCGATAAATCGGTTGGAGCTACCTGAACGGCCACTTCGATTGCACGGTTCAATCCTGGTGAGCTGCCTATAATTTCAAATCGTTGTTTTATTGATTGTACATCCATTTCTTGCATTTTCCGTTTTCTTCACATTTTGGAAGAACTCTTGCTCTTGTTCGAGTTAAATAAGAGGAAGTCTCCTCTTTTTTCATTCAAAACGCAAATTTACAATTTTTCGGTAGCATTGACAGCAGCGCTTTGATAATTAAGATTTTTTAGTGCTTTTAACCACAGCCATCGTTAAGAATTCGTTTCCCGAATGCTATCTTTGCTTTTGAGAAATCACTAATTACAGGTTTGAATGAAGTTTATTGGAATTATACCGGCACGTTATCAATCTTCACGTTTCCCCGGGAAACCGCTGGCGATGATTCACAACAAACCCATGATACAATGGGTTTATGAAAATGCCATGAAAGCGCTGGATCAGGTTTGTGTGGCTACCGACGACAACCGGATTATGGATGTGGTTAATAGCTTTGGCGGAAAAGTTATTCGAACGCTTGCCTCGCATCAGAGCGGAACGGATCGCTGTGCGGAAGCAGCCCGGATTCTGGACAGTGAAATGGATTTCGATGTGGTCATTAATATTCAGGGAGATGAACCTTTTATTAAGCCGGAACAGATCGAATTACTGAAATCATGTTTTGAGGATCCTGATGTTCAGATTGCCACACTTGTGAAAAGGATTTTATCAAATGAAGAAATTTTTAATCAGAACCGACCAAAAGTTGTACTGGATAAAAATAAAAATGCACTGTATTTTAGCCGCTCACCAATTCCATTTATTAGGGGTGCAGAAACATCTGAATGGATTGGGAAAAGAGAATTTTGGGCTCACATTGGCATGTACGCATTTAAAGCCGAGGTTCTCCAGCAACTAACTCGTTTACAGCAGGGAAGACTTGAATTGGCGGAGTCGCTTGAACAATTACGCTGGCTCGAAAATGGATATAAAATCAGGGTGGCAGAAACCAAAACTCAATCTATCGGAATTGATACACCGGAAGATTTAGAGGAAGCGTTGAAACATTTTCGGTCTTAAATCGTCTTAAAAGAGGCATGTTATTTGTGACAGAAGATTTTGCAAACAAGAAAAGAAGACATGAAACAATTTATACTTATCACACTAATATTACTTCTTCAATTCCCGGGTTTTGCAAACTCAGGGTTAAGTGCCGAAGATGAGAAACAAAAAATTGAAGCAGAACTCAAAATATATCCAAACCCGGTAAAAAATAACCAGGTAACCCTAAGTTTTCAAACAAAAGAGATCTCGGAAGTACGTTTGGTTAATATAACCGGAAAAGAAGTGGTGAAACAAGAATATGTTTTCCCACTTCAAAAAACTGTACTTACATTAAATGAGGTGCCGAATGGTCTTTACATTATTCAAATAAAAACTTCGGACCAACAACTTATTTCAAAAAAGCTGATGATCTCGCGTGATTGATATTAATTCATTTTTTTACGAATTCTCCACACATATTTTCTTATTTTCGACGCTTCAACACTTTTATGAAGCATGAAACGAATTACACTTTTTTTACTTATTAGCCTTTTCTCAGGCAGTATTTTTGCTCAGATAACCATTAGTGAAGCACGTTCTAAAGCTGTAGGTTCAACGGTTACTGTAACCGGGATTGTAACAAATGGTGATGAACTGGGAACTATACGATACATTCAGGACGAAACTGCCGGGATTGGTATTTACGACAATAAATTGTCCGCGGTTCAGCGGGGTGATTCCATTACAGTAACAGGAGTATTAGATGATTACAATAATTTATTAGAAATCAATCCGGTAAGTACATTTAATACTGATTCACGGGGAAATTCCCTCCCTGAACCTAAAGTTTTAAGTATTGCTGAAATAGGAGAGCAATATGAAGGTCAATTAATTAAAATCGAAAATGTTCAGATTACCGGCAATTCGGGTACCTTTTCTGGAGGCAAGAATTACACCTTCACAGATGGCACAAATTCTGCTGAATTGAGGATTGACAGTCATAGTCCAATCGTTGGTCAACCCATTCCAACTGATAATTTTGATCTTGTAGCGATTTGTTCACAATGGAGTTTCAATAATCCTCAGAGTGGCTATCAGTTGCTGCCCCGGACAATGGATGATTTCATTTCAGGAAGTGTAATTAGTTTTACCACACCGGTTGAAGTTGGAAGTTTATCGCAAAATTCAATCATGCTGGAATGGCAGACAGATTCGGGAGGAAATCCATTTGTAAGATATGGTAATTCAAACAATGTGGATAGTTTAACAAACATCAAACAAGGGGATTCTACCACTTCTGATGAATATAATCAGAACATGGCTGAAATTACCGGATTGCAAGCTTCGCAGCTTATTTACGCCCAGGCTTTTATGGTTGTCGGCAACGATACTGCATTTAGTTCAATCGGAACGTATATTACCCAATCGAATTCAAGTGGTGCTATCCATGTATATTTTAATACACCTGTAGATCAGTCACTGGCTGAAGAAACCGCTGCAGTTAACGTGGGCCGGTATATGGAAGATACATTGGCCGCATACATCAATCGGGCAGAACAAACCATTGATATGGCGCTCTACAATTTCGACAATAATACGGTTAAGAATGCCTTAAACGCAGCTTACGACAGAGGTGTTAAAATAAGGTTTATCACTGATGGTTCTACCGGCCATGCAAGCGTGTACGATTTAAATGCCGGTATTCCGGTACTCGAACGTCCTGAAGTGCAACAAGGTGGCATTATGCATAATAAATTTGCTGCAATTGATGCAGAAAATGTCGATCCGGACAAAGCATGGGTTTGGTCAGGTTCTACCAATCTTACCTACTCACAATTAAATACCGATGCCAACAACATGATTTTCATACAGGATCAGTCCTTGGCAAAAACCTATACTATCGAGTTTGAAGAAATGTGGGGAAGTACCGGTGAAACAGCTAATGCACAAAAAGCCAAATTCGGGGAAGCAAAGAGTGATAACACACCGCATAAATTTATTATTGGTGGCAAGTGGGTTGAATCCTATTTTAGTCCGTCTGATAACACAAATCAAAAACTGATTGATGCAATGGAGACAGCAGATAATGATTTGTATGTAGAAACAATGTTAATAACCCGGTCTGATTTGGCCAGCGCTATTCTCGATGCATACGATAGAGGTGTCAAAGTTCACGTTGTGACTAATGCTGAATCAGATAATACGAGCTACGTAAATGAGGCTTTGAGCACCGGACTACCAGCAGGAAAATTTGTTTTCGATGATCAGCAAGTTGGGCTTTTGCATCATAAATTGGCAATTATCGATGCATTTAAGTCTGATTCAGATCCGCAATTGATTACCGGTAGTCATAACTGGAGTAACTCGGCAAATGATATCAATGATGAAAATACACTGATCATTCACAACCAAGATATTGCCAATCAGTATATTCAGCAGTTTGCTTATCGTTTTGAACATGACGGAGGAAATCTTGTAGTCTCGGCTCCGCAGATACAAATAGCAGATGCGAAAGTATTTCCAAATCCGAGCACCGGCATACTGCAAGTACAGTCATCTGCTGCTCTTAAAAGTATTGAGCTTTACCATATTAACGGGATGAAAATTCGCGAATGGCAGATTTCTTCGGCGAATGAGTTTACTGTTGATTTAAGCTCGCAACAACCGGGAATTTACTTGTTAAGCGTGGTTGACGAAAGCGGGGCCTACAATGTTTATAAAATTGTAAAGCAGTAAATTTTGACAATTTAAGTTTGGTTTATTCGTTACTGAATTCATTCAGTACGGGAAGTGCTTTATTGTTGAAATCAAACAAAGCAAGGTTTTCCCAGGGAGATGCATTGGTTCCTTCCGGACCTTTCCATGCAATTTGCTCGCCGCCCCAGTAGCAAAACCCGATTCCTTTTTCAACATTATTCCACGAAATTTTTCTGATCTCACGAATGAAATCCTCTTGTCCCTGTTCGGTGGCCGGGTAGTCGGGAAGGATTAACTGATCTTCACTGCCAACAATATTGGTTGTCCAGTCGTTCCATCCCAGGGTAAATGGGTAAGCCGTTTCAGCAATGACAATATCGCGGTCGTAGGTTTCGCTCAGTTGTTTTAGATTTAACTCCAGATTATTAAGGCTTGTGCCATGCCACCATGGATAATATGACAATCCGATAATATCAAAATCCAGGTCATTTAGTTTATTGTAAAAAAGATTGGCTCCGTCAAATCCCGCATAATGAATTATAATTTTTGTTTCACTGTCAGCATTTCTGACTGCCTGAATTCCTGTATTAAGCAAATCTTTGAATTGAGTGAAATTATTAGTACTTCCGAGAGGGTAAAGGAATCCATTATTGATTTCGTTTCCAATCTGAATAAAATCAGGATGCATGCTTGCTACTACCTTTTGTGTGTAGGCATTCATGCTGTCTTTTAGTGCATTAAAATCAAGATCTTGCCAGCGGGCCGGAGTAACTTGCTGCCCGGGATCTGCCCAGGTATCAGAATAATGAACTGTCAGCCAGGTTTTAAAACCTTTGTTTTTTAGTTTCTGAGAAAAAAGTTTTACTTCATCAAAACCGGCGTGATCGTCAGCAGGATCTACCCAAAGTTTTAACCTGATCGTGTTTACACCATTTTCTTTCAGAATATCCAGAAAATCTTTTTCCTGCCCGTTCAGGTTATAAAATACCGGGTTGGTTTCGCTTATTTCCGGAAATCTTGAAATATCTACGGCAGAAACAAAACTCTTTTTAACAGGATTATCCGGGTTTGGGGTGTTGCCATCCTTAGTACAGGATAGAACGGATAGAAAAATCAAAACCAGTATTTGAACCATTACGGTAAATCTCAGCTTTTTGATAAAAATACGCATTCTAAATCTTTTAGGCAGAAGTTTTACAAATCTTATACCGAGGTAAAAGAGTTCAGGGCATCAAACAGCCTGTCTTTTGCTTCAATCAGACTTGTATATTTTTTCTTACTGAACAATTTCAGCAAAAATAAGTTGCCACGGCCCCATGTTTTTCTGAGTAAAATATGCCATAAAAAGGCTAGTTTTCCTGCAAATGGCAAAGTAATTACAAATATAATTTTTAGCCAGGCTCCCGGAAGCATTGACCCCACAATCAGAAGATCGATCACATAAAAAATGGGAAATAATAGGATTCCGAGGACCAGAAAAAAGGTACTCCAGAAGGCAAAATCTTTAATCTTTTTACGCGTGAAATAATCGATCAGGAGAAATGGGATGATATTAAAAATAAAACCGTAAAGAAAAACCGGGATTCCTATGATCAACACAAGTTTATTGAGAACAATACGGAGAAAATTACCTGATGGATTTTCTATCAGCCAACTGCGAAGATGATGTTGTTTTAATAATTTTTGATAGTTCTTTGCATCTCTAACAATTTGTTCTGTTTTTTCCGGTGAAGTTTTTTCCAGATCATCCAGTTGATGCATGAGTTTCATGTCAGAATTCAACAACTCGCCTGTAGAATATTTTTTACTTTGCCTTTTCAGAAATGTTTTTCCGTAATATTCCCTGATTAATTCAAATTCGCTGTAATGCTCTTTACTTCGGATGTTAATTATCAGTTTATCAATGGCGTTGTATAAATCGTCACGCAAAGCCATGGTTGCTTCATTCTGATTTTTTTCGTAAAGCTGGAGATAGTCATTGACACGGAGTGGATCACCAAAATTCACAATAACGGTCCGGTTAAATTTCCAGTAGCTGCTGTAATAGATGCCTGTTGGAACAATATGAATGTCAATATTTTCATCTGATTTTTCTTCAGCCATAAAAACAATGCGCGGTACAGCTTTTTTGTGTATCAACATCTGTCGTTTCCCCGAGTGGGCAGCTTCCGGGAAAAGTGCCAGTGCTTTGTGGCTTTTCAAAACTTTAATCGATTCTTCGAAGGTTTTATCGTTATTCGCCAGTTGATCTTTTCCATCGCGGATGCGGTATACCGGCATGATTTTGATAAACTTTAGAAATCGCGCAGCAGTTTTGTTTTTGAAAATATCGGCTCGAGCCAACCAAACGGGTTGATACGGAGTATTCAAAAGAACCGCCATTGGATCGCTCAATGCATTCTGGTGATTGGGCGCAAATACAATCGCCTTGTTCCCGGGAATTTTATCTTTCCCAATAATTACAATCTTCTTGTAAATGATTAATTCAGCAAAGCGAACATACATTTTCAGGAACCAATATCCCAATGACCATTTTTCGTAACTCATAAAAGTTGGTTTAACGCTTCAGTTTATATTCAGATTCTGTACTTCGACATTACATAAGAAACAGCAAATCCACTTAAAATGTGCCATACTCCCCACCACGCCGCAATGATGGTCATCCCTCCCAATTCAAGTTCAGGTGGAAAAATTTTTGGGTTGAACATGAGCACCAGTGCCAATCCTGAATTTTGTATCCCGGTTTCAATGGTTATCGTACGCCGGTCGAGATGTTGAAGGCGCATTAAGGTACTGAATGAATAACCGGTGAGCAAAGCAAGTCCGTTATGTATTAAAACGATAAGAAAAACCAGGTGGACGTAACTGAGGAAATTGGTGAAGTTGGCACTCAGTAAGGCAATAACAAAGCCAATAAAAATAAGGATCGATAACTGGCGGATTGGTTTCTTAATTTTTTGGGTTAATGCCGGAAGATATTTGGCAAATAATAAACCAAGTACTACAGGAAGTCCAAGTAATATCACCACTGTTTGAGCCATCTGCAGAAATTCGATTTCAATAGGAACAAGCAGATCACCGGCTCCGATCGAGTTATAGAAATTAATATAAAGTTTGCCCCAAACAGCAAAGTTTATGGGTGTCATAAAAGTAGCTGCCAGTGTGGCAATCGCTGTCAGGCTCACAGAAAGGGCCACATTCCCTTTTGCAAGCGCACTCATAAAATTTGAAATATTTCCACCCGGACAGGCTGCGATTAATATCATTCCAAGTGCAACTGTTGGCGTTGGATTCAAAACAATGATAAAGAGTAAAGTTACTGCCGGAAGCAATACAAACTGTGAAATAACACCAACGATCATTGATTTTGGCCGCAGCAACAATGCTTTGAAATGCTCGAACTTAATGTCGAGTGCCACCCCAAACATGATGAAAGCGATTGTAACATTTAACGCAAAAAGTCCTGTCGGGGAAAAGTTAAGCCGAACATGGTCAAGAATCTGTAATGCTTCTTTCATGGTCTGGTATTGATTAGATTTTGACCGCCAAGATAAAAAACAATGTGTAAAAAACACAAAGACACCAGTGCCAAGAAATAAAATAGAATAAAAAACCGGTGTAGAATTTGATATCCGCACCGGTTTTAGCATTTCGTGAAAGGAATTTATTTCCCGATTAACAGATTCTTCATTTTTGCAAAAATATCGGTATTCTCCATAATTCCGGTAAATTCATCAGCCCCGGGTCCATAAGCGAAAATGGGCACCATTACTGCCGAATGATCTTTTGTTGTGTATTCGCCTTTTACCATTCCCGAATTCATATCACCTCCAATAATGCCTAAACCGCCGGTTTCGTGGTCGGCAGTAACAATAATAAGTGTTTCGCCGTTTTTTGAAGCAAAATCGAGAGCTTTTCCAATTGCCTGATCAAAATCCAGCATATCTTCAATGATATAATTGGTACTGTTGGCATGTCCGCCCCAATCGATCTGTGACCCTTCAACCATCAGGAAAAATCCTTTTTTATTATTATCCAGAATATTAATAGCGGTGTTTGTGGCAATCGGTAACATGTCACCACGTTCTTCCACTCTACCGTTATGTATGCCGGCAGTCAGTCCGGCCAGTTTCCCGTTATTTACCTTTGCAATCGTGTTTATATCTGTTTCAACTTCGTAATTTTTTGCTTTTAGCTCGTTTACCAGGTTACGTCCGTCCTTGCGTTTTGTGAAGTGATCCAGTCCACCGCCAATAAAAACGTCGATATCGGTGTTGAGAAAATCGGCCGCAATTTCTTCGTACATGTTTCTTGATTTTTTATGGGCAATAAACGACGCCGGAGTAGCATGTGTAATTGCTGAAGTTGAAACCAGGCCGGTTGCCAGTCCTTTTTGTTCAGCTTCTTCCAGAATTGAATTAACTGCAACTGTATCGGTGTTTACTCCAATAGCTCCGTTGTAGGTTTTTACTCCGCACGAAATAGCAGTTCCTCCAGCAGCAGAATCGGTAATGTAATCGCTGGCCGACTGTGTTTTCGAAAAACCAATGTGTTTAAAATTATCGAGGAACAGTTTCCCATGGTTAGCTGTAATTCCTGCAAAAACCTCTGAAACTCCCATTCCGTCACCAATCATCAAGATAATGTTTTTGGGTTTTTTAGCTTTGAAATCCTGGGTGTACGTTTTTACTTCGTAGGAATCACCTCCCGGGTAAGTTTTTTCTTTTTCCTCGGCACTGGCATTCATGTATGCATCCTGGGCAAAAAGGCCAAAACTTGAGCCTGCCAGTAATAAAAGTATCGCTAAGTGTTTCATCGTATGATTTTAAATTTCAGACAAAAATATTTTTTTAATTTTTTTTAAGGTGAACTAAACGATAAAAATTCATTAAAGTTTAATTACGCCTTAAGGATGTTTTACCAATTCATTCTTGTCGAAGTCGGGATCAAGCTCAAAAGTTGTACCCTCTGCCGTGGCTCGTGTTTTTACGATTCCAAGAACCAGAAAATTACTAAGAATCTCGCTTGCATCTTTCCGCGAGAGTTGTCCAATCCGCATAAATTTTGAAAAACTAATGCTTGAATGCATTTCAAGGTATTCAATCAATAAGCGTTCGGCATCGGTGTAAGTAAAGTAAATCCCCTTCGGACTTTTTTCTTTTTCCCAAGCTTCAATTTGAATTCGGTGAGCCAGAAAGTTTTCATCTTTAACGCGAATGTAAGCAAGCCATTTCCCGTTTTCGTCTTTGGCAAAATAGGGTTTGTTTGTTCCCGGTTCTATTCCGATTTCAAGAACGGTTTTACCTTCCACCTGCCATTGTCGGGTAGAAAATTGAATGGATGGTTTGCTGAAAATCTTGGCTGCCGATTCAATCATGTAAAATTCTTCTTCGCTAACAATTCCGGCGATTTTTCCGTTGTCTTTTACGCCAATTAATAATCGCCCGCCATTTGTGTTGGCAAAAGCTACCAGCGACTTAGCGATTTTTTTAGAATCGTTGATGCAGTATTTAAAATCCTGCTGATCGTGCTCGCCCTGTTCTATTAATTTATATAAATAACGGCTCATGGTTGGAATGTACAAACATCCAATCAAATCTAAAAGTTCAGAGGGAGAATGATTTCTTTTTTGTTAAAAAAATGTTTGATTACAACTTCTCAGCTTCTACTTTAACCATTCAAACGTGATGTAATGATCCTGGTTCATTCCAAGATTTTCATAAGTCTGATGAGCAGTTTCGTTTTTCTTATCGGCATAGAGCCTGATTCCGGCAAGATTTTCTGCCTGTAGTACTTTTGTTTTTAAATGGGAATACATTTTCCGGTAAACCCCGCGACGACGATACATGGGTATTACGTAAACCGATTGTATCCACAAGATCGTTCCGTTTCGCCAGTCACTCCATTCAAAAGTAGTAAGCAGCGATGCAACTACTTCGTCATTGATCTCAGCTACATAATAATCACCTTTATTTGGGTCTTCCAATACTGCTTTCACCCCAATTTCAAGAGTTTCAAGGTGAAGTTTAATCCCTTCTGTTTCCCAGGCCATGGCTTGTTGAAATTCAACAATTTTGGCATGGTCATTTAAAGTGGCTTTACGTATTTTCATAAGTTATTTAGTTTATAATGCTAAAATACGGATTCTGCGGTGTTTGCCGAATGATAACCATCATTTTCATTTTAAAAGATGTTACAGCTGTGATGCTTTCTCATTGTAATCGATTTTGATTTTAATGAGACAACATCTATTTATCATTCAGCAAATAAAGGTATTTACTAATTCCGCTGGTAATGGCCCACGAATCGTATTCATAATTTGCTCCGGTTGTTACCATTACAATATCAAGGTCGGGAATAATATAAATAAACTGACTTCCCCAGCCATTTGCCCAAATGGTTTTATAAGAGTTTTGTTCTGAACCTAAATTGATATTCCACCAAAGGTAACTGTAATCATCTCCTTCGATATGTGTTTTAGTTTTTACTGATGTTGACTCTTTTACCCACTTTTCTGAAATAATTGGCTGCCCTTCAAATACCCCGCTGTTTAAAACCAGCATGCCTGTTTTGGCCATATCGCGAGGGAGCATTTGTAAAGAACCTCCCATACACGGATAGCCGTTCTGCTTAAATATGCTCCAATCGTAATTGGTAATTTTTAAAGGACTGAAAAGGTATTTCTCTGCAAACTCGTCGGCAAACATCCCGGTTTTTATTTTTAAAATGGCACCTAATATTTCAGGATTTCCACCATCGTAAATGAATTTTTCCCCTGGTTCGGCAATTAATTTTCTATTCAATAAAAATTCAATTCTATCGTATGGTTGATAAGGTTCGTATTCCGGGGAGAATCCTGAAGTCATGGTAAGCAAGTGATTGATGGTAATTTTATTATAACCTTCACTTTTTAAATGCGGATACGATGGAAAGATCTGATAAAGTGGTTCATCGAGGTTTTTAATCATTCCTTTGTCTTTGGCAATTCCGATTAACAATGAAGTAATACTTTTTGTAGACGATTCAATCTGGTGAAGTTTATTTGGGGTGTAACCATAAAAATATTCTTCACAGATTAGTTTACCATTTTTAACCAGTAAAAAAGAATTTAATCTTCCATATTCATTATTTATAATTTCAGGAATAAGAGAATAAATAAACATGGAATCACCCACCGACTGAAATGGAGAAACCTCGAGGCCGTCTTCTGGATTAACCGGGACCTGATAATCATATTGATACCCGGGATCAAGACACCCCGGCTTTGCCTCTGTCAGAAAAGTTTTAATCTCATCATTCTTTACCAGTTTTACTGAATCAAATGGTTCGTCGGTACAATCAAATCCCCCTTCAATACTATTCTGATCAGTAATTCTGCCGGAATAGTAGCATTCCCAATCGGGTATATAAAACCGAATGTGGTCGGTATTTAGAGTAACGCTGTCAACATCGAATCTTGAATCATAGTAGTTATTGTGTGTCCAGTAACCTTCGGCTGAAATTGAATCACTTTTAGTTAGGAGATGAATGTAGAACTTTTTTTCAAGGTCTTCCGGATGAGGGCCTTCCCAGAATCCTGAATATTGAATGTTTTTTGCATTTTGGCACCCCAGCAAAATCAATAAAACAAGAACGATAGAAAGGTTTATTTTCATGGTAGGCGATTTTTAAATAAAATTAAAGTTATTCATAGAGGAACGCAATAAGCGAATGGAATAAGAATTTGTTTAAATTCTATATTTTTCAGAAAATTTTATCGAATGCGAATTATAGTTGCCTCAAAAAATCCTGTAAAAATCGATGCCGTTAAAGATGGTTTTCTAAGTTTCTTTTCACAAGCCAATGTTGAAGGTGTTTCTGTCGATTCGGGAGTATCGGATCAACCGATGAGTGATACCGAAACTTTACAGGGAGCCCGAAACAGGGTGGATAATGCCAAATTGAGCTTTCCTGATTCTGATTTTTGGGTTGGAATTGAAGGCGGAGTAGAGCGCGATTCATTTGGACTGACTGCTTTTGCATGGGTTGTAATAATGGATAATGAACAACGCGGCGAAGCCAGAACCACCACTTTCCGCTTACCTTTGAAAGTTACCCGTTTAATCGATCAAGGCTTCGAACTTGGCCACGCAAACGATCAGATTTTTAAAGAGCACAATTCAAAACAAAAATCCGGTGCGGTTGGCCTGCTTACAAGAGATAAAATTACGCGTACTGAGCTATACCGACAGGCTGTACAGTTAGCTTTAATACCATTTATAAATCAGGAATTGTACTCTTCTAACGGCGACTGATGCGCTGCATTACTTCTTCAATTTTGATGCGTTCTTCGTGAAGCAGAACCAATTGAATCTTTTCTTGTTCCAGCTTGTCGCTAACCATTGGGCCAACTTCACCAGTAATGATGGTAGTAACGCCTTTACCTTTTAAGTATTCTACCAATGTTATTCCACAATGCTCGGCTTCAAGGCACGGATTTTCCTGAATAGTATATTCATCTTTTTCAGGATCGAACAAAACAATATTAGCGCATCTGCCAAAACGCAGATCAAGGAATGATTTTTCGGTTTTCCCGGCAGAAGTTATAGCATAGAGTTTACCCATGGTCAAAATTTTTACTGTTTAATGTTAACAATTAAAATTCAAAAAAGATCAATTTTCTTTGCTATTTATTAATTCCTCCCAATATTCAACAGCTCTCCGGGTATGAGGAATAACAATGGTTCCACCTACTAGATTAGCCACTCCGAACACTTCAAAAATTTCTTCAGTTGTAAGCCCTTGTTCAAAACATTTTCCCAGGTGATACTTAATGCAGTCGTCACAACGAAGTACCATCGAAGTAGCCAATCCCAACATTTCCTTGACTTTGGTACTCAGCGCACCTTCCTGGTAGGTTAGTGTATCGAGGCTGTAAATCCGTTTCATTACCTTGTTGTCGGATGCCAGAATTTTATCGTTCATTTTCGAACGGTATTCGTTGAATTCGTCAATTAGTTTACTCATGATTTTTATTTTGAAATATCCCCGATTAGCGTGGTTTGTGTACAACGAGTGATGGTTACTTTTACCATATCTCCTTTTTTGAAATCATACTTTGGAAATACTGCTACCTTATTTTGTGAAGTTCGGCCAAACAACATTTCATCCGATTTTTTTGAGAAACCTTCAACCAGCACTTCAAATGTTTTACCTATATCAGCCCGGTTATTTTCGAGCGAAATTTTGTTTTGCAAGGCGATTACTTCGTTCAGTCGACGCACTTTGGTTTCCTCCGGCACATCGTCATCCAGTTTGTTATAAGCATAAGTTCCCGGTCGTTCAGAGTATTTAAACATAAATGCAGTGTCGAACCTTACTTCTTCCATCAACAAAAGAGTCTGCTTATGATCTTCCTCTGTTTCACCACAAAAGCCGGTAAACAGATCGGTAGTGATCCCGCAGTCGGGCAGAATTTCACGAATCGCCCGAATCCTGTCCAAATACCATTCACGGTCGTATTTCCGGTTCATGGCTTTTAAAACATTGGTACTTCCCGATTGAACAGGCAGGTGAATGTGTTTGCAAATGTTATCGTACCCGGCCATCTTCCGGAGTACTTTGTCCGACATGTCCTTAGGATGTGAAGTGGTAAAACGAATTCTCATATTCGGATCAACCTGTGCAACCATCTCAAGCAGGTCCCAGAATTTAACTGGTTTTCTTTCACCTTCGGGTAACCACTGATACGAATTAACATTTTGCCCCAGCAAAGTAACTTCTTTGTAATTTTTGGCCGACAGATCGCGGACCTCGTTCAGAATATCCTGCGGATCGCGGGAGCGTTCGCGTCCACGGGTGTAAGGTACAATGCAGTAGGTGCAAAAATTGTTGCAACCACGCGTAATACTCACATAACCCGAAATGGCTTCGTCTCCAATCCTGACAGGTGTTATTTTGTCGTAAGTTTCAATGGTGGATAGCTCAACATTAATCGCATCTTTCCCTTCGCTTACTTTGTCAATCAGGTAAGGTAAATCGCGATACGAATCAGGGCCGGCTACCAGATCGGCAGCCTTCTTTTCCAAAAATTCGTTGCCAACACGTTCGGCCATGCAGCCAAGCACGCCAACAACCAGGTTCTTATTTTTCTTTTTAAGACCTTTATAATGAGCCAGTCGCCCCCAGATACGTTTTTCGGCATTATCGCGAACCGAACAGGTATTCAGAAAAATGGTATCTGCATCTTCAGCTTTTTCAACCAGCTGATATTGCTTTTCCTGTAAAATTGCTGCAACAACTTCACTGTCGGCCACATTCATCTGGCAACCATACGTTTCGATAAAAAGTTTTCTCTCTTCCATTTTCGAAGCGCAAAGTTATTATTCATTTAGAAAAGGAAAAGAAAGGATTAGAATTTATTCGGCAAGGGCAATTTATTTGATTATGATATTTTGTTATTTATTCTTAAAAAGGCTAAATCAATCTATTTTGGAGTACAAAATTTGTATCTTAAACATCTCATATTACTTAAAGATTAAGCACATCAACTGAAAGTTAATCGGGTTCTTTTTTTAGATGTTTTTGCTTTATATTTGCTGCCTCAATAAATGGAAATGATAAGAATTCTTTTTCTCTCTATTATTGGAATTTTTCTTGCTCAGTGGGTTAGTTGTCAGGAAATTAAGGTCTTGGATGATCCGCATGATTCCACTAAAGTGGTTCTTCTTGACAAGCTACATGTTGAACGCGATGCCCGGCTGGACAAAATGCTGAAGTGGCACATTGAAAAGAATGAGGAAAGAGAAGGAATGGAAGGTTACCGGGTTGAAATCTTTTTTAGTTCAAATGCTGATGCAAAAGAACAGGCTCTAAAAACCAAAACCAACTTCTTATCAAAGTATCCCGATTATGCAGTTCACATTAAATTTATAGCACCTAATTTTAGGGTTCGTATTGGTGATTTTAGAACCAAGAGCGAAGCCTGGAAGTTGTTTAAGCAAGTTCAAAAAGAATATCCCACTGCGTTTGTAGTGCCGGACATAATAAATTTTCCACTGCTGAAAGAAAATCAATATGAGTGACCAGATAAAGCACGAGTGTGGTATTGCGATGATACGACTGTTAAAACCTCTGTCGTATTACCAGCAAAAGTACGGAACCTGGAAGTACGGCCTCAACAAATTATACCTGCTGATGGAGAAACAGCACAATCGTGGACAGGATGGGGCAGGAGTAGTGTGTGTGAAGAGCAATCTGGAGCCGGGAAATCCTTACATCACCAGGTTTCGATCGGTAGAACCAAATCCAATAAAGGATATCTTCGATAAGGTGAACAAACCGCTGAAAAAGGCAAAACGTAACGATGAAGATATAAATGATCCGGAATGGGCTGAAAAAAATTTCCCCTTTGCCGGATCGCTTTATTTAGGGCACCTGCGTTACGGTACTTTCGGAAAGAACAGTATTGAATTTGCGCATCCGGTTATGCGCCAGAATAACTGGAAATCAAGAAACCTGGTACTGGCCGGAAACTTTAATCTTACCAATACCGACGAGCTTTTTGACGTACTGATTGATTTGGGACAACACCCAAAAGCATATACTGATACAGTAACTGCTCTTGAGAAAGTTGGTCATTTTCTTGATGAAGAAAACCAACTGCTTTTCAGGAAATATAAAAACGAGGGATATTCAAACGCTGAGATTTCCCCTTTGATCGAGAAGAATATTGATTTACAAAATATTCTGGAGCGTGCTTCGAAAGACTGGGATGGAGGATACGCCATGGCAGGATTAATTGGGCATGGCGATGCATTTGTGGTGCGTGATCCCTGGGGAATTCGCCCTGCACATTATTATTATGACGATGAAATTGTTGTGGTGGCATCAGAACGTCCGGTTATCCAAACTGTAATGAATGTGCACGCCGACATGGTAAAAGAAATTGCTCCGGGCGAAGCACTGATTGTAAAAAACAGTGGCGAGATTCGACGGGATATGATTCGTGTGCCGCACAAACGTAAATCCTGTTCATTCGAACGGATTTATTTTTCACGCGGTAGTGATCGGTCAATTTACCAGGAGCGAAAAGAACTGGGGCGATTATTAACGGATACTGTTCTGAAAGCCGTGGATTATGATTTCGAGAATACAGTATTCTCTTATATTCCAAATACTGCAGAAACGGCCTTCTTTGGCATGGTGGAAGGAATAAGAAGTTATCTGGTCGATTGGAAGATAGAGCAAATAAGAGCGAAAAACGGCTCACTTGATGATAAGTCAATCAAGGAAATTTTATCTCTTGAACCGCGTGTGGAAAAAATTGCCATAAAAGATGTAAAACTTCGGACTTTTATTGCTGACGATGCCAGTCGCGATGATTTGGTTGAGCACGTTTACGATGTTACTTACGGAATCATCAATAATTTCAAGGATACGCTTGTTATTATTGATGATTCAATTGTACGAGGAACAACATTGAAAAACAGTATTCTGAAAATTCTGGATCGTCTGAAACCGAAAAAGATTATTGTTGTATCATCAGCTCCGCAAATTCGATACCCTGATTGTTACGGGATCGACATGGCACGCCTCGATAAGTTTATTGCATTCAGTGCAACCATTGAACTTTTGAAAGATCATGGAATGGATTCGCTCATTCAGGATGTTTACAAAAAGTGTAAGGAGCAGGAAAATCTTCCAAAGGAAGAAATGGTGAATTATGTTCGTGAAATATATAAACCTTTTACTGCAGAACAAATTTCAGCAAAAATTGCCGAATTACTTAAACCTGCTGACTGCAGTGCGGATGTAGAGATTGTATATCAGTCTACTGAGAACCTGCACAAAGCCTGCCCAAATGATTTGGGTGATTGGTATTTCACAGGTAATTATCCAACTCCAGGCGGAAATCGTGTGGTGAATTCCTCCTTTATTAATTATGTAGAAGGGAAAGACGAAAGAGCGTATTGAGTTTAAAGTTCAAAGTTGAAGCCTCTTTCTTTCAACTCTTCATATTTGTCAGAATTAAACTTGTAATAGAAGGCTCCCTTTTTAGAGGTTTCTTTTTCCTTTTCTTCTAATTTATCCAGCAATCCCATCGATAAAAGTTTACGGCGGAAGTTTCTTTTGTCAAATGGTGTTTGGTAAATAGCTTCGTATAAACGCTGCAATTGCGGAATGGTAAATTTTTCGGGTAGAAGTTCAAAACCAATGGGTTCTGTACGTGCCCTGATTTTTAATTTTCTCAGCGCTTTATTTACCATTTCGTTATGGTCGAAAATTAGATCAGGTAATCTTGAAAGTGCAATCCAGGAAGCACCATGTTGTTTTACGAGTTCACGATCGTGTTCCTGAATCTTAATGAGTGAAAAATAAGATACTGAAACGATTCTTCCACCCGGATCACGTTTTGGTTCACCAAAGGCATACAACTGCTCCATGTACACATTTTTGAGTCCGGTAAGCTGAAAAACGATTCTTTCAGCAGCCATGTCCAAACTCTCTTCAGTTGTAACAAAACCTCCCATTAACGACCATTCACCTTTGGCTGGTTCAAAATTTCGTTTTAAGAGTAGCAATTTTAATTCTGTATCGTTTTCGTTAAACCCAAAAATGATGGAGTCAACCGCTACTAATAATCTGGCTTGGTTTGCGTAAAAATCCATATTTTATTTAGGTTCAGGCCATTCGCCGTCTTCCTTCCCTCTGATATAGGTTTCTATATGCCTGTCAACTTTAACAGCGTAAATATCATTAATGGTTACAATGATGCCTGTTTCCAATACGTTTCCGAATTTCTCATTCCGAATTGTACCAAAGGTTTTCATCGAAGGCGATAGATTCATGTAAGCATTTACCAGTGGCGGAATATTCTCTCCAAACTGCCGCACGCCTTGTACAAGGATTTTGTAATCTTCGTTGTAGTTTTCTCCTGTAAAAATCTTTTTCATTGCTTCATCGTCGATTTCAAATACGACAGGATCTTTAGGATAAACCAGATTTTCTTTATCGCGGAAATACTTTTTGAAAAAATATTGAATCAGGTTTCTGGCGTCATTATGAAAGTGCTCGTACATGGTAATCTTGCCAAAAAAATACTTGATTTCAGCATGATCAACAGTGAGAGCCCCCAACCCGTCCCAGAGATTATCGAGAGCGAACAATGCCTTGGCACCGGCTTTACTCGATTGGTAAGCAGGCTGAACAAACGAACGTCCGAGTTCCAGCGTGTAGGGAAGATAATTATCAACAAATTCTTTTGAAAAATGGAAAACACGCGAAGTGGCCATCAAAATATCTCCGTTCTCATCACGAGGAGCTTCGGCACACAGCATATAGCGGTATCCCCCAAGAATTTCCTGTGCATCAGGATCCCAAACAATTAGCTGCTTGTATGGATTTTCCTGGGTGTCGTAATTGTCGATATCGGTTTCCTTACCTGTTCCTCCACCTGCATCGCGAAAAGTTATTTCCCGTAAACGACCCAATTCGTGCATAATCGCGGGAGAATCCTGGTAAGTTATAACATATATTTCATTACCGCCTTTATTGGTCTTCCTGAGCAATTTCTCTGGAGTTAACTCGGCGATAATCTCTTCTCTTGGCAGAGATGCTACAATCTCTTTCATCATTTCCTTACTTTGTTTGTTTGACACGCCTAACGTTACTTTTTGTCCGGTGTGTTTTATTCCTATCTTCCCCAAAAATGGAATACAAAATTAACAAAATCATGCTTTGCATGGCATTTCTCAGTCTTAAAAATCGTTATTTCACGGTGTTTGGAAGCAAATAAACCTGTTGCTTTACCCAATCAGCCCATTCCTGATGTGTTTTACTGCTATCGAATGTTAAATATGGGATCGGTTTTCCAAAAAATAAATGGACATCTGCGTTTCGGTGTTTGTAGGTTTCATCGGGTAAGAAAAACATTTCCAGATTCCATTTTATCCTGAAAAACTTACGGAGTTTAGCGAGCCGGTAAAAACGATTCGAATTTCTTCCACTGATAAACACCGGAATCACATCTCGTTTATGCTGAATGGCTTTAGAAATAAAATGCTTCTTCCACTCCAGATCTATAATTTTTCCTTTGATTTTGCGTGATGCTAAACCGGAGGGGAAAATCAGCACCTGGTTGTCCGACTCGTATACACCAGATAATGCACGAGCGGCTTCACGGGCATGTGCACCATGTTTGTTTACCGGTACAAATACCGGATTTAGCTGAGGGATGCTGAGCAAAATATCATTCGCAAGAAATTTAAATTTCCCCAGTTTTTTATCTACATTTTTCATCAGTAACATTCCGTCAAAACCTCCAAGAGGATGGTTGCTTGCAAAAATATATTTCCCTTTATTGGGTATATTTTCTGTGCCGTGCAGATGTTCCTTTACGTTGAACATCTCTACTACGTTGTCGACGAATTCGATCCCTTCCAAATCCCCGTATTTTACAAGTACTTCGTTTAAAAAATCAATGTGAAGGATTCGATGAAGATAGCGATAGATAAATCCTGGCATTAGTTTCGCCAACCCCGGACTTTTGTTAGCAAATACTTCCCGGATATCAATTAGTTTGATGGTCGGTTTTGATTCTGCAGCCATGCCATTTAAATTTAGAAGCAATTAAATAAAATTCATCCAATTCAGAAAATAGTTAAGTGTAGAAAGTACGATTTTGCGTTCTTGTTAATCTTAACTTCAACTTATTCTGTTGCTAATTCCAATGTCCATTTTTAGGTTTTCATTTTTGTAGTTATCAACCTATGTTGAAAGGGATTTGTATGGTCTGTAAGTGCAAGTAATTCAGTGCTATAGTATTGGATTCCGCATTGATGATATGGATTATTAACAGGCTATTCACAGCTTACTAACAATGTTCTGGAAATTTCAAGTGGAATGTTTTGGCATTATATGGAATAAAATGGAATAAAATTGTATTTTTACGATTGATTAAAGTGGAATCTCAGATATGGCAACTTTCGCTGGACAATACAATGCAACCATCGACGACAAGGGAAGAGTTGTTCTTCCTTCGGCGTTTAAAAAAGCGATGGGTGAAATGCATTTGGAGTTTGTAGTGGTGGAAAGAAACCGCAGAAGTAAATGCCTGGATATCCACACAGTAGATGCCTGGGAAAAAGGAGTGGAAAAGTTCAGGGGAAAATTAAATCCCGAAACTAATCCGATGCACGATAAGTTGCTACAGCTCTATTTCCAGAATTTTGTGCACGTAGCGGTGGCTGTAAACGGAAGGATCAACATTCCCAATGATTTTCTTGAATATGCAAACCTGAAAGACAAAGTTACTTTCCTGGGTATGCAAACTTCAATTCGTTTAAGTGCTGCCAGCAGTATGAATGAGTCAGCGGTATCGGATGCCGATTACCTGGAATTATTAAAGATGATTGATGGACAAAGTGAGAAGGAATAATGATGACAGGAATTTACCACATACCGGTATTGGCGGGTGAGAGTATTGATGCTCTGAATCTTAAGCCAGGCTGCGATGTTATGGATGCCACGTTTGGTGGAGGTGGGCATTCGCAGCTTATTCTCGACCGAATTGGTGACGGCAGGCTTTTCGCTTTCGATCAGGATGAGGATGCAGCCGAAAATACAATGAACGACGACCGGCTTGTTTTTGTCCGGCATAATTTCCGATACGCAAAAAATTTCCTCAGGCATTTTGGTGTTGAAAAACTCGACGCCATTTTTGCTGATCTGGGTGTTTCGTCCCATGATTTTGATGTGGCTGAACGCGGATTTTCATTTCGTTTCGACGGTGAACTAGATATGCGTATGAACCGTAATGCAAAAGTGGATGCAGCACTAGTTGTGAATGAATACCCAGAAGAAAAATTGCAGGAAATTTTCAGTTTGTATGGTGAAATAAAAAATGCCAGAAAACTTGCCTCGGAAATCGGCAAAGCTCGCTCATCAAAAAAAATCAGGACAACCACCCAGTTGAAAGAACTGGCTTCGACGTGTGCCCCACGGGCTATTGAAAATAAATACCTGGCGCAGGTTTTTCAGGCTTTGCGTATTGAGGTGAATGAGGAAATGGAAGCGCTGAAAGAATTCCTCGAAGCAACACTCGATTTGTTGCAGCCCGGAGGCAGACTGGTAATTATCACTTATCATAGTTTGGAAGACCGTCTTTGCAAGAATTTTATGAAGACCGGGAATTTCAGTGGTCATATCGAAAAAGATTTTTTTGGAAATGTGCAATCACCATTTCAACTGGTAAACAGAAAAGTGATTACTCCTTCTGAAAATGAATTGGAAGAAAATCCGAGATCGAGAAGTGCCAAGTTAAGAATCGCAGAGAAAGTTTAAGAAGATGGCAAACGAGAATAAAAATACAAAGAAGAGACCGGGAATGAAGTCATTTATCGGGGGGACGATCCTTACCGATGAACGCATTTCAAAGCAGTTTCCTTTTGTACTGATGCTTGCATTTTTTGCACTGGTTCTGATTATGAATCGCAACTGGTCGGAGAAAACTGTTCGCCAGATCAGCGATATGCAAAATGAATTGGAAGCATTGCGGGCCGAGCACGCAACTATCTCTGCCAAATTAATGGATGCCAGTCGTCCGTCGGAAGTAGCGAAGAAAGTAGTGGAAGCTGGTCTTGATCTTCAGGAACCAACGAAGCCACCAAAGAAACTTATAGTTGATTCAGATGATTAATTAATGGGAATCAGGAAAACCATATTGACCCGTTTCGCACTGGTGTATTTTATACTCCTGTTGTTCGTGTTGGTTGTGATTTTTAAGTTGATTTCAGTTCAACAGATTAAAAACGACCGTTGGCAGCAGATTGAAAAGAACCTGACAGAAAATACAGTAGTGACTGCTCCGGTTCGTGGCAATATTTGCTCCGACGATGGAAGTGTGCTGGCTACTTCGGTGCCGGGATATTTTGTTCGTATGGACCTGGCAGCTGATGGAGTGAAAAAGGTTTTTAAAAATGAAAGCGATTCACTGGCTTGGTACCTCTCCAGATTTTTCAAAGATGCCTCGAAGAATGAATATAGGTCGAGATTGAATGCGGCTTACAATGCAGGCAACCGTGGTTTTTTGATCACGCCGCGCAAGATCGACTACATGGAATTACAACAATTAAAGAAATTCCCGATACTGAGACGTGGCCGTTTCGGTGGAGGAATGATTGTGGAACAGGAAAACAAACGTGTAAATCCGCTTGGTCCGTTGGCTTTACGTACTATTGGAAGTTTGAACAAGGGTGAATACGAAGAAATTGTTGGGCCGATTGGTTATACAGGGCTGGAACGTGCCTATGAATCGTATTTGAAAGGACAAGATGGAATCAGCTACAAACAGAATCTTTCCGGGAGATGGGTAATTCGCACCGAGATTGAACCGCGTGACGGGATGGACGTGATTACAACCATCAATGTAAAATTGCAGGACATTGTTGAAAGCTCCTTGTATGAACAATTGATGCTGGAACAAGCCGATTGGGGAACTGCTATTTTAATGGAAGTGAAAACCGGGCAAATCAAAGCAATTGCCAATCTTGGGAAAGCCACGAGTGGCTATTACGAAAAAGATAATTATGCCCTTGGGCATCGTGGCTGTTTCGAGCCGGGTTCATCTTTCAAACTGGTTTCGCTGATGGCAGCCCTCGAAGACGGAGTGGTAGATACCAGTGACGTGGTGGACACAGGTAACGGAGCATGGGCCAGCAACGGAAGGATTATTAAAGATACTCATGGACATGGGAAAATTACTGTGAAAGAAGTTTTCGAGTTGTCATCGAATATTGGAACAGCAAAAATTATTACTGAACACTACGCAAAAAATCCAAAAAAATACGTCGACCGCGTTTATAGTTTTGGCGTTCAAAAACCACTTGGGATTGAAATCGAAGGTGAAGGTCAGCCCTATTTTAAATACCCGGGCGATGCCGATTGGTGGGGTACTACACTGGCAAGTATGTCGTATGGCTACGACAGCAAAATGACACCTCTCCAGATTTTAACTTTTTATAATGCCGTTGCCAATAACGGTCGCATGGTAAAACCGCACCTGGTAAAAGAAATTCGCGACAATGGTTTATTGGTTAAACGCATTGATCCTGAAGTTTTAAATCCGATGATCGCTTCCAAAGAAACAATTGGAAAAGCACAGGCTATGCTTTACGGAGTATGCCAGGAAGGTACAGGAAAGGAAATTCAGGGCAAATATTTCAAGTTAGCCGGAAAAACTGGTACTGCCCGCATTGCGACCAGCAGTGCAGGATATACTCAGGGAATGTACCTGGCTTCTTTTACCGGATATTTTCCGGCCGATGATCCGCAGTATTCGTTGATCGTTACCATGAATAACCCAAGAAGAACAATATACGGAGCTTCGGCAGCAGGACCTGCATTCAAGGAAATTTCAGAAAAGGTGTTTGCCAGCCAGATACTTTCATCACTGGATGAACAAATGGCCGAGGGAAACAAGCCACCTGTTACGATTGGCGCTACCAAAGATATACTGGAAGTGGCCGATCAACTCGGGCTAAAAAATATTGAAGGAGAACCTAAAACCACGCTTTCGCTGGTAAAAAATATGGAAGATAAAATGGTGCTGACCGGAGAGGATATTGAAGTGGGCCGTGTACCAGATGTAACCGGGATGGGCGCCAGCGACGCCATTTTTATGCTTGAAAATGCAGGGTTGAAAGTTGTGTTAAACGGAGTTGGGAAAGTAAGAAAACAATCGTTGAGAGCCGGGACCAGTTACAAACCCGGACAAACAATTTATATAGCACTAGGATAATATGGAACTGAGCCGGCTTATTGAAAAAATAAACGTTAAAGAATTGCTGGGGAATGCTTCAGTTGAGGTCAATTCTGTTGAATTTGATTCACGAAAAGTGAAGGTGGGTTCCTTGTTTGTGGCTCAACGGGGTGTTCATGTCGACGGACATAAATACATTTCAAAAGCTGAAGAAAACGGAGCGTCGGTAATCGTTTGTGAAGACATTCCGGAAGTACGTTCTGAGAATGTCAGTTATGTAAAAATTGCCGATTCGAACGAGGTTTTGGGTGAACTGGCAGCTGCCTTTTATGATTATCCTTCATTAAAGATGAAAGTGGTGGGTGTAACCGGAACCAACGGGAAAACAAGTATCGCTACTTTGTTGCATCGTTTATTTCGATTGCAAGGTTATAATGTGGGGTTGATCTCTACGATTTCGTATAAAATAAACGAAAGCGAAGAAACTGCTTCGCATACCACCCCCGATGCTTTGAAAATTCAGCAATTACTGGCTGAAATGGTCAGTGCGGGTTGTGAATATTGTTTTATGGAAGTGAGTTCGCATGCGGCACATCAGAAACGAATTGCAGGAATTGAATACGCCGGGGCTATTTTCACCAACATCACCCACGATCATTTGGATTACCATAAAACTTTTGCTGAATACATCAAGGCGAAGAAACTATTTTTTGATGGCTTAAATGCCGAAGCTTTTGCGATTACCAACGCCGATGATAAAAACGGAATGGTGATGTTGCAAAATACCAAAGCTCAAAAATACACTTATTCTAACCGGGCGATGGCAGATTTTCGATGCAAGGTTCTCGAAAGTCATTTCGACGGAATGTTACTGAATCTCGACGGGCAGGAAATCTGGACACGGTTTGTAGGACTGTTCAATGCTTCAAACCTGTTGGCAGTTTATGCGGCAGCCGTTTTGCTTGGTCAGAATAAAGAAGAAGTGCTGGCACACATCAGTAATCTTCAACCGGTACAAGGGCGTTTTGAAACCATTCGCAGCCTCGACGGAAAATATGCAATAGTTGATTATGCACACACGCCCGATGCTTTAAAAAACGTGCTTGGAGCTATTTCAGAAATAAGAACCAGAAACGAACAGGTAATTACAGTAGTAGGAGCCGGCGGCGATCGTGACAAAACCAAACGCCCTGAAATGGCGCGTGAAGCATTGCTCGCCAGCGACAAAGTGATTCTAACATCAGATAACCCACGAACAGAAGATCCTGCACAGATCATCCGGGATATGGAAGCTGGTGTAGAACCTCAATATAAAAATAAAGTGGTGTCGATTGAAAATCGAAGGGAAGCAATTAAAACCGCTGCTTTACTTGCCCAACCCGGCGACATTATTCTGATTGCCGGAAAAGGACACGAGAACTACCAGGATATTAACGGGGTGAAACATCATTTCGATGACCGGGAAGAGATTAAAAAGTGTTTTGGACTTGAAGATTAAAACAAGGATATGATTTACTGGCTTTACAATTTATTATCAGCTTACGACATTCCGGGATGGGGGATGCTCCCGGGTATTTCTTTTCGGGCGGCGGCAGCAATTATTCTTTCGCTTCTGATTACTACGGTTTTTGGTAAAAAACTAATCCTTATCCTTCAACGCAAACAAATCGGTGACGAGGTTCGCGATCTTGGATTGGAAGGCCAGATGCAAAAACAGGGAACTCCTACCATGGGTGGCATCATTATTCTGGCAGCTATCATTATTCCAACCTTACTTTTTGGACGGCTCGATAATGTATACATATTACTAATGTTGGTAACCACTGTTTTTCTTGGTTTTATCGGTTTTGTCGACGACTATATCAAAGTTTTCAAAAAGAATAAAAAAGGCCTGGCCGGGCGTTTTAAAATACTGGGACAGGTTACGCTTGGCCTTTTGGTGGTTGCCACACTTTTTATTAGCGAAGATGTGAAAGTTCGTGAACATGTTCGCGATGAAAATGGAAAACATGCCACCATTCAAACTGTGGATCCAGAAACCGGCGAAGATGTAAATGTGTTTGTAACCGAAGATGTGAAATCAACAAAAACGACTATTCCTTTTGTAAAGCGTAATGAGTTTGACTATGAGTGGTTGGTTGCTTTTGCTGGCGATGCAGCCAGCTGGTTAAAATGGGTGGTGTATGCGATTGTAATCATACTGATTATCACAGCAGTTTCGAACGCTGCAAATCTTACGGACGGAATTGACGGGCTGGCCACTGGTACTTC
>DAOPJR010000016.1:34775-46702 GCA_035399765.1 Draconibacterium sp.
AAATATACCAAACGCAAATACGGAGAGGGACGCAGGGTATTCCTGATGAGCCCGATCCATCATCATTTTCAGAAAAAAGGTTTTCCTGAACCCAAAATCGTTACGCGGTTCTGGATTGTGGGAATCATTCTGGCAGTGATTACGGTAGCAACTTTAAAAATGAGATAAGAGTGGAAAAACAGATCGCAATATTGGGTGCAGGCGAAAGTGGGGTGGGAGCAGCTATTCTCGCGCAGAAGCAGGGCTACGCGGTCTTTGTATCCGATCTTGGAAAAATTAAGGACAAATACAAGAAAGTTCTTTCAAATAAGAATATTGATTTTGAAGAAGGAAAGCATTCGGAAGAAAAAATTCTGAATGCTAAGCTGGTAGTGAAAAGCCCTGGTATTCCGGATAAAGCACCATTGATTGTAAAATTGAGAGAGCAGGGAACGCCGGTTATTTCAGAGATTGAATTTGCAGGACGTTACACCGACGCAAAAACAGTTTGTATAACCGGTAGCAACGGTAAAACAACTACTACACTGCTTACCTACCATATCCTGAAAAGCGCAGGAATGAATGTGGGTTTAGCCGGAAATGTGGGGAAAAGTTTTGCATGGCAGGTTGCTGAAGAAGATTACGACGTTTATGTGATCGAACTCAGCAGTTTCCAGCTAGATGGGATGTATGAATTTAAAGCGGATGTGGCAGTTTTGCTCAACATCACTCCCGATCACTTGGATCGCTACGGCTATGAAATGCAAAACTATGTTGATTCCAAATTCCGGGTTCTTCAAAATCAAACAAGCAGCGATTACTTTATCTATTGCGACGACGATGAGGTGATCAGACAGGAAATGAATAAAAGAGAAATTGCTTCTGTAAAAGTTCCATTTGGGTTGGGAACACCGGCAAACCCCGGGGCAGGAGTAGAAGAGAACAGGATAATTATCAATTTACATCAAAACCAATTCAGCATGTCTATTCTGGATTTATCTTTAGAGGGAAAACACAACTCGTACAACAGCATGGCCGCGGGAATCGCCAGCATGGTGTTTCAAATTCGTAACGAGCAATTAAGAGAAAGTCTTTCTGATTTCAAGGGTGTGGAACACCGCCTCGAACGTTTTCTGAAAGTACACGGGATCGAATTCATCAACGATTCAAAAGCAACCAACGTGAATTCAACCTGGTATGCACTGGAAAGTGTTCATTATCCGGTCGTTTGGATCGTGGGTGGAATCGATAAAGGCAACGACTACTCGATGTTAAAAGGCCTTGTTACGGAAAAAGTGAAAGCCATTGTTTGCCTGGGCAAAAACAATTCAAAGATTAAAGAAGCGTTTGCCGACTGTGTAGGAAGTATTGTGGAAACCATGAGTATGGAAGAAGCGGTAAAAGCTTCGTATTACCTGGCGCGCAACGGTGATACCGTTTTGTTGTCGCCGGCTTGTGCCAGCTTCGATCTTTTTGAGAATTATGAAGACCGTGGACGTCAGTTTAAAGAACAGGTAAGGAATTTATAATGGATCTTTCCGTAGGGAAAATATTAAAAGGCGACCGGGTAATCTGGGCGGTTTTGATCCTTTTGTCGCTGCTTTCGCTGTTAATTGTTTACAGCGCCACGGGAGCTTTGGCTTACCGTGTGGCAGGTGGCAGAACCTGGATCTACCTGGTACGGCATGCCGTTTTCTTAGGGCTCGGTTTTGGTTTGATGTTGTTGATGGTGAACGTTTTTCCGGTTAAAATTTATTCAATGGTTGCATCCATTGCAATGTATGGAAGCATTGCCTTGTTAATGCTGGCAGTGGCGCTGAAATTTGCCGGAATTATTCATGGTAGCGGAAGAACCCTACCCTTGGGGCCACTTTCATTTCAGCCTGCCGAATTAGCCAAAATATCACTGATTTTATACACCGCAAAAGTATTAGGCAAAAAGCAAAAAACAACCCACGATTTGTTTCAGGCATTTAAGGGAATCATTATTCCCACTGCTTTGATTTGTTTCCTGATCTCACTATCCGATTTCTCGACTTCAGCCCTGCTTTTTGCAACGATCATGACCATGATGTTTATTGGAAGAATTCCGATGAAATATATGCTGCTGGTTATGGCTGCCGGAATTGCTTTTGTAGGATTGATGTATGTGGGAGCCAGTGTGATGGAGAACCCGCCTGCACGTGTGGCTACTATTAAAGGTCGTATCGATCGTTTTATTCACGGTGATCCAAGTTCAGAAACAGGAATTACACAAGCCGATTATGCAAAACTGGCTATCTATTCCGGAGGAATTATTGGAAAAGGTCCGGGGCAGTCGGACGTTAGTAACTACATGGCCGCTGCTTACAACGATTTTATTTTTGCCATCATCATAGAAGAATACGGATTAATAATCGGTGTAGGAGTGATTTTCCTTTACCTTATTTTCTTTTTCAGGGGAGTGACGATTGTTCGGCGGGCAACGCGAACTTTTCCGGCGTTTATGGTGGTTGGATTGACGATGATTCTGGTTTACCAGGCCATGATTAATATAGGAGTTTCAAGCGGAGCACTTCCGGTTACCGGGCAACCTTTGCCCTGGGTAAGTTACGGAGGAACCGCGATGTTATTTACAGCCATCTCGTTTGGCTGCATTTTAAGTGTCAGCTATCAGAATCAGGTGAACCGCGAGGCAGTGGATCAACCAGTGATGATTAAGGCACCCGACGAAGATTATGAAATAGAGAATGAGCAAAAAAATAAATAGAGTCATCATTAGTGGAGGTGGAACCGGGGGGCATATTTTCCCGGCACTGGCCATAGCCAACGAAATCAGGCGACGGAATCCGGATGCCGATATTTTGTTTGTGGGAGCCGAAGACCGGATGGAAATGGAGAAAGTTCCGGCTGCCGGTTACAAAATTGTTGGTTTGCCAGTGATGGGATTTCCACGTAAACCCAGCCTGAAGATGATTACTTTTTTTAAGAAACTGTTGAAGAGTACATCGATGGCCCGAAAGATTGTAAAAGATTTTCAGCCTGAAATTGCCATTGGAGTGGGTGGTTATGCAAGTGGTCCTTTGTTGCGGGCTGCTGCCGAAAAAGGAGTCCCCACTTTGATACAGGAACAGAATTCATACGCCGGAATTACGAATAAAATGCTCAGCAAAAAGGTGAAGACCATTTGTGTGGCTTACGATAAAATGGAGCGTTTTTTCCCGGCACAAAAAATTGTTTTGACAGGGAATCCGGTTCGAGAGAACCTGATCAAAAAAATTGACAAGAAAACGGCACTTAAGTTTTTCAATCTAAAAGGAAATGGAAAGGTAATTCTGATTGTGGGGGGAAGTTTGGGTGCACGTTCTGTAAATCAGTCTGTTTTAAAAAATATACAACTTATTGCGGAATCAGGAGTTGAAGTGATCTGGCAAACCGGTGGCTTGTACTATGACAGGATCATGGAAGAGATCAAAGACTCAAAACCGGAAAATTTGCAGGTCCACAAGTTTATCATGGAAATGGATCTGGCCTATGCAGCTGCAGATTTGGTGATTTCACGTGCAGGTGCCGGAACTATTTCGGAATTGTGCTTAGTTGGAAAAGCCTCGGTTTTGGTGCCCTCGCCAAATGTTGCCGAGGATCATCAGACTAAAAATGCTATGGCACTCGTTGAGAAAGAAGCGGCTTTGATGGTGCGGGACGGTGAAATTGACGACCAATTATTTCCATTGGCGTTCAGCACAGTAAAAGATATAAAGTTGTGTGCCAGTTTGGAAGAAAGAATCAGAGAATTGGCAAAGCCTGAAGCCACGAAAACAATTGTTGACGAAGTAGAGAAACTACTAAAATGAAGAACCTCGAAAAAATAAAAAATGTGTACTTCCTCGGAATCGGGGGAATTGGGATGAGTGCGCTGGCCCGGTATTTTAAATTCACGGGAAAAAATGTGGCAGGTTACGACCGCACACCCACGGCACTTACCGATGCACTGGCTGAGGAGGGAATTGATGTTCATTTTGAAGATGATATCCGGAAAATTCCATCGAAATGGAATCCGGCAGAAACAATTGCAGTGTATACACCGGCATTGCCGGATGAACATCACGAGTTGAATTGGTTCAAGAGCCAGCCGATCGGATTATTCAAACGTGCCAAGGTATTGGGACTGATTGCCAACGAAAAGAGCGGAATTGCAATAGCTGGTACCCATGGTAAAACAACAACAAGTACGATGGTTGCCAATATTCTGAATAAAACAGAAGAAGGTTGCGGAGCTTTTTTGGGCGGTATTTCAAAAAACTTCGGTAGCAATCTTTTGCTACCGAAAGATGATTCCCCGTGGATTGTGGCAGAAGCGGATGAATTCGACCGCTCATTTTTACATCTGCAGCCACAACTGGCCCTTGTGACTTCCATTGACGCCGATCACCTGGATATTTACGGCGATAAAAAACACATCGACGAATCGTTTGAAAAGTTCATTTCACAAATTCGCCAGGATGGAAAACTGGTTTTGAAAACAGGAGTGGTACTGGATACGTCTAAAACTCAGGCGAAAGTTTATTCTTATTCGCTAAACGAAAATTCTGATTTCTGTGCGATGAATGTTCGACTGGAAGAAGGTTATTATCATTTCGATTTGAAGACTCCCGGAGAAAACATTTTTAATCTCATAATGAATTATCCGGGTCTGGTAAATGTCGAAAATGCAGTAGGAGCAGCAGCACTCGCGTGGTTGGCTGGTGTTTCGTCAGATGCCATTCGGGCTGGGATTGAAGATTATCAGGGTGTGGCTCGTCGTTTCGATGTACATTTCAAAACTGAAAGCAAGATTTATATCGACGATTATGCTCATCATCCTGAAGAGTTGAAAGCATTTATAAATTCGGTTCGGGCATTGTATGAAGGAAAACGGATAACGGGAATTTTTCAACCACACTTGTATTCGCGCACCAAAGATTTTGCTGATGAATTTGCCGCCAGTCTTGATTTGCTCGACAAAGCCATTTTAATGCCTTTATACCCGGCGCGGGAAGAACTGATTCCGGGAGTTTCGTCTGCTACCATTTATGATCGGATGAAGTTGGCAAATAAGAAACTGGCAAAAACGGAAGAAATCATCCACCTGGTGGAGAATGATACGAATGAAATTATACTGACGATGGGAGCCGGTGATATCGACCGCATGGTTAAACCGATTACTGAAACATTAAAAAAGAACGCAGGTGTTTAAAAAACTTTCCAAAATAGGAGGCATTGTACTGCTACTGTTATTTATGGTAGTTACACTTGCTTTTACTTCTTTGGAATACAAGAATGAGACCTGTCGCGAAATTGAAATCGTTTACAATGCGAACGATAAAATCACGGTTGATAAAGATGTGATCAGAAAAATTGTGAAAAGCACCGATAAAGAAATTATTGGAAAAACATTTGATAAAATCAATGCAGCTGCGCTCGAAGCCGAAGTGGAAAAAAATCCATCGGTGAAATCTGCGGAAATTTTTGAAGTGGTAGCAAAAGACACCGGGTCGTACAAAGGAATTCTAACGGTAAAAATCAAACACCGTGAACCACTGTTGCGGGTGATTACAGATAAAGGCAGTTATTACCTCGACGATACCGGTCATAAGTTTCCTGTTTCTACTTCTTATCCCGCGCATGTTTTGGTAGCTACCGGCAATATTAATGAAGAGTTGGCTGAGGATATATTACCCTGCGTCCGCTTTATTGAGCAGGACGATTTCTGGTCGGCACAAATCGAACAGATTCATGTTACATCTAATGGGGAGCTGATTCTTACTCCTTTGATTGGAGATCATTTAATCGAGCTTGGAACAGTAGATAATTACGAGGGAAAGTTCAAAAAAATGAAAGCTTTTTACAAAGAGGTGCTGGTTAAGAACAATTGGAATAAGTACAAATCAATCAGTTTAAAATATAATAATCAGGTAATCGCAAAAAGACGGTAAACATGGCTTCAAAACAAAATTTTTCGGTTGTTATCGACCTGGGCACATCAAAACTGGTGGCATTGGCCGGCAAACTCACAGAGTTGGGTAAGTTGGAAATTTTGGGACTATCGAAAACGCCTTCGAAGGGAATTAAGCGCGGCGTCATTTTTAATATTGAAGAAGCTGCCGAAGCCCTGACAAAATTGCTCGACAATTTGGTTGAGCAACTGGAAGACGAGATCAGTACCGTGGATGTGGTACTGGCAGGACCTAAAATGCGAACCGTTGATTACAAATGCACCGCACTCACACTGGGTGAAGGTTTTGTTACAGCCCGCGATGTGGAGAAGCTCATGGAAGAAGCCGGAAATGTAGAAGTTAACCAGGGATATAAAGTGGTAAAAGTTATTCCGGTACGATATATTATCGACGATGAAAATGAGGTAGAAAAACCAGTTGGAACAACCGGGCACAAAATTGATGCACATTTTAAACTGGTAGTAGTGCCTGAAGTTTACATGACGAACCTGAAACTTGTGTTGAATAAAATAGGAGTTGATTTAGGTGAAGTGGTTCATGCGTCGCTGGCTGTTTCAGAAGCAGTCTTGTCCACTGAAGAAAAGGAAGTGGGAGTTATTGTGGTAGATTTTGGAGCTGGAACGACTAATCTTGCTGTATTCCAGGATAACGTATTAAAACACACAACAGTGGTGCCTTTTGGCGGAGAGGTGGTAACCAACGACATCAAAGAAGGATGTTCTATTTTTCTGAAAAAGGCTGAGTTACTAAAAGTGAAATACGGGCAGGCCATGGGTGATTTTGCTGATGACCAAAAAGTGGTGACTATCGCCGGAGAGAATGGATGGGAACCCCGTGATATTTCTTTTAAAAGCTTGGCTTATATTATCCAGGCCCGGCTTGAAGAGATACTTGAGTGTGTTCATGTTGAAATTCTTAAATCAGGTATTGAAGATACACTGGGCTCAGGAATCGTTATCACCGGAGGAACTTCGAACCTGGAAAATATTGTTTCGCTGGTGAAATTCAAAACTGCCATGGACGCACGGAAAGCACATGCTGTTATTCATCCGGTTAACCGTCGCGATGAATTTCAGAATCAGGAGTTATTTAATGTCCTGGGCGCAATGAAACTGGTTTTGAGTACGACGGAAGTAAGTGCTGGCAATACACACGGGCGTACGATAAAAACAAAGGAACGCCGGTTCCCTATTTTCAAAAATGTTGTACAGGGCGCGCTTAATTTATTTGATACAGAAGGTTCTGATGCAGAGTTAAATTAAAAAAACACGATATGGCCGAAGAATTCGTAAACTTTCAATTTCCCAAAGCAAGCTCCTCCATCATAAAAGTGATTGGTGTAGGAGGCGCTGGTTGCAATGCGGTCAATCATATGTTTGAAGAAGGCATAAAAGGGGTTGACTACATTATCTGTAATACCGATGCACAGGCATTGGAAAACAGTCCGGTTCCGGTGAAACTCCAGTTGGGAGTAACACTTACCGAAGGACGGGGCGCCGGCAATAAACCCGAAATGGGTGAAGAAGCTGCCCGCGAGAATTACGAGGATCTGAAAAAGGTTCTGAAAGACAATACAAAAATGCTCTTTATCGCTGCCGGGATGGGCGGTGGAACTGGCACGGGTGCTGCACCTGTAATTGCCAGTCTGGCTCGCGAACTGGATGTGCTGACGATTGCAGTTGTAACGATTCCTTCACCCGCAGAAGGCAGAAAACGCTACGATCAGGCACAGGAAGGCATTCGGAAGCTAAAAGAAAATGTAGACAGCATGTTGGTGATCAGCAACGATCGCTTGCATAATATTTATGGCGACCTGCCGGCTAGTCGGGCATTTAAAATGGCTGATAATATTATTGCTACGGCTGTTAAAGGAGTTGCCGAAATTATTACGGTTCATGGAAATGTAAATATAGACTATACCGATGTTCATACCGTGATGCATAAAAGTGAGGTCTTCATTATGGGAACCGGTTTTGCTACCGGCGAAGGTCGTGCCATGGATGCTGTTCATGCAGCCCTGGAGTCTCCTCTTCTGGATAGCAACGACATTTTCGGAACTAAAAATATTCTTCTCAATATTATTTCCGGTAGCGAAGAAATTCGCATCGGTGAAATAGGTGAAATCATAGAAACTCTGCAGGAAAAGGCTGGTCAGGAAGCCGATATTATTTGGGGGAACGGATACGACGATCGTTTGGGAGACAGAATTAGTGTTACCATTCTGGCTACCGGTTTTGCAACTAACCCCAACAGTATTCTTCAGCCTAAAAAAGAAACACAAAAATTCGAACTGGAAGATGAAAAAGAAACAGAACTGGTAGATGATTTTGCTTCGTTCCAGTTTGATGATGAACGAGAAAAAGAACCTGTTATGGTGGAGGAGGAAGAAGAGACAATCATTGTTCGTCCACCGGCAGAAAGCAACTCCCGGAGAAAAGAAAAACGGGAAAAAAAGGAGAAAAAAAGAAAAGATCATCCCGTATCAGAATCGAATGTCGACAACTGGTTCTTTAAGAATTTTGGTTTGAGTAAATTATTTGAAGAGGACGACCAGAATATGGATTAAACAGATGTAAACCCTAAAAATGGATTAGATGATGGAAAAACTGGAGGATTTTAGATTTGATGAATCACCGGGGGCAGCAATAAAAATTGTTGGTGTTGGTGGAGGAGGAGGAAATGCCGTTAACCACATGTATGAGCAGGGTATTCGCGATGTAGATTACCTAATTTGCAATACGGATTCGCAGGCAATGGAAAACAGTCCGATCAGGGCACAGGTGCAACTTGGTTCTACCCTTACCGAAGGACGTGGCGCCGGAAATAAACCAGAAGTGGGAAAGGAGGCAGCGCTGGAAAACATCAACGATGTAAAAAAGGCTCTTTCAAAGAATACCAAAATGGTTTTTATTACTGCCGGAATGGGTGGCGGTACCGGAACGGGAGGAGCGCCGGTTATTGCTCAGGCTTGTCACGAACAGGGTTACCTTACTGTTGCTATTGTAACCATTCCATTCCGCAACGAAGGTCGCCGGCGTGTTCGACAGGCTTTCGAAGGCATAAAAGAACTGGAACAGTATGTTGATTCATTGCTGGTAATCAATAATGAGCGTATTCGTGAAATGTATGGCGATTTTGGAATTTCTGAAGCCTTTTCAAGAGCAGATAATATTCTGGCAACCGCTGCTCGTGGAATAGCTGAAATTATTACTGTACCAGGTTATATCAATGTAGATTTTGCCGATGTGGAAACGGTGATGAGGAAAAGTGGAATGGCCGTTATGGGAACAGGCGTGGCAACCGGGGCAAACCGTGCTGAAGAAGCCGTTGAATTGGCCTTGAATTCGCCTTTGCTGAATAACAACGATATTCGTGGTGCGCGAAATGTATTGATTCATATCACATCAGGAGAACATGAAGTAACCATGGCTGAGGTTGGGATAATTACCGACTTTGTTCAGAACATGGCGGGTTTTGATGCCGACCTGATTTGGGGAAATGGTTTCGATGAAAACCTGGATGAAGAGCTTTCGGTAACCGTAATTGCCACTGGTTTTTCGAGCAGCATACTTTCCCATATGTCTGAAAACGCAAAGGAAGTGAAGAGGGTGGTTTTGAACAGTTCGGATAATGTGGAATCTGGCAATCAGGATTCTGTAATTGAAAATACATTTCCCGGCAATCAGAAAACATTTGAATTTGATATTCAAAAAGAGCGTCAGAAAGAGGATATGGAATTTGAAAATATGTATCCAAGTACCAATCAAAGACGTAGCCGGCATGAAGGTCAGTTGAATATCTCTGATTTTTCAAGCATGAGCGATGAAGATATGGATGATTTGGAGAAAGTACCTGCTTATAAGCGAAGGAATATTCGAATGAACGATCCAAACTATAAAAAGAATTTATCAAAGTATAGTGTATCACGTAACAATCAGATTTCGGACCGAAACAGTTACTTACACAATAAAGTAGATTAAAAATAAACACCATGGCATTATTTGATCAAATCAACAACGACCTGAAAGAGGCGATGAAAGCCCGGGAAAAGGAAAAATTGGAAGCATTGCGCGGAATTAAAAAAGTGATGCTTGAAGCAAAAACAGCTGCCGGGGCAAGTGCAGAACTCTCTGATGAAGAAGCATTAAAGATAATAGCAAAACTAGCCAAGCAAGGAATTGATTCAGCTACTATTTTTAAGGAGCAGGGGAGAATGGATTTGTATGAGCAGGAAATGGCCCAGGTAGTTATTTTTGAAAGTTACCTCCCTGCCAAATTATCGGATGAAGAACTGACTGCAGCAGTTAAATCAATTATTGAGGAAACAGGGGCAAGTTCGATGAAAGATATGGGCAAGGTAATGGGAGTGGCAACAAAAAAACTGGCTGGTAAAGCTGACGGGAAAGATATCTCGGCTAAAGTTAAAGAATTGTTGAGCTAGACAGAAAATCCAATAATCCGGATATATTTTCAGTACAAAAGAAAAAGGCTGGTAAACCCAGCCTTTCGTTATTTAAAAGTCATCGTCTTCGTCGTCATCACCTTCCTCTTCTTCATCATCGTCATCCGGTTCATCTTCCTCCTCTTCTTCATTCATCTGATCAGCAATATGATCCAATTCTGAATATTTGTCTACGTACTCTTGTTTTACTTCGTCTTTCAGGAATCCGTCATCATCGTAGTCTTCGTCTTCATCGACTAAAGCAACAGCTTCGTTTTCCGTCATTCGTAGCATGTAATACTTGTCTTCAGTCTCAAAAGGAAGAACGGTAATTTTTTGTCCTGTTTTGTCAAAAAAGTGTATCAGATTGTCGGCAAAACCATCGGCATAGATTAATTTAATCTGTTGCTGTAGTTCTTTGTCCAGTTTGTTATAGTCTTTAATTACTCTGGGCTTGTTGCTTGTCATTTGCTGCTGGTTAAGTATTTGTAAATAAGCATTTCAAATAAGTAGATGTAAAAACATCCAATCAAAATTATGTTTCTGAATTTTTTCAGTATTGATGGAACAAATAAATATTTTCGAATTGACATTTGCAATACAAATACCTGTTTTTTTTAATGAAAAATGTTTTCGCTGATATTATGTTTTGTCAATTTATCACTTCTGTTCATGTAATCAGCAACATAGATAAGCATATTAGAAGCAATTATTCTCTCAGTTAGACACAAAAAAAGGGAAACATTTGTTTCCCTTTCAAATATTAAAATTGAATTTTACTCTTCTGTAATTACAATCTTTTCAATTACATCTCCCTGACGGATTTTATCAATCACATCAATACCCTCGTACACTTTGCCAAAGCAAGTATGGTGACGGTCGAGATGTTGGGTATTTTCACGATTGTGACAAATAAAAAATTGCGAACCGCCTGTGTTTCTTCCTGCATGAGCCATCGACAATACCCCGCGATCGTGATATTGGTTGTTTCCGTCCAATTCGCAATCAATGGTATAACCTGGTCCTCCGGCACCGGTTCCGTCGGGGCAACCTCCCTGTATTACAAAGTTGGGAATGACACGATGAAAAGTGAGTCCATCATAAAATCCCGATTCGGATAATTTGATAAAATTGGCCACTGTGCCCGGCGCATCTTCTTCGTAAAATTTGACTTTCATTACCCCTTTTGCGGTATGAATCTCTGCTATTTTCATATGATTTCTTCTTAATTACCGGGCAAAAGTAGAAAAACTTCTAAAACTTTCTTCATTTCCAGTCAGAACTGTAACCTCGATTCATTATTCAGTGTTGGCCGAATTTTGATGTTCTTACATGTGTTACTCGTATATTGTTTTAATTCTAAGTGTGTTATGTGAATTTAGCCTGAGGTGTTTGGGAACGAAATCGTTCACAAAATTGTTAGGCTGGATTAGCGAAATAGGACAAAGTTGAAAAGAAAGAAGGAGACTCATCAGTCTCCTTCCTAAATGTTAACCCCCAAACACACAATATGGGATGAATCCCAAATGCAC
>DAOPJR010000017.1:0-46209 GCA_035399765.1 Draconibacterium sp.
CCGATACAGAAGTTCTTAAAAATATGTCCCAGAACTTCTTCGGTACCTACTTCGCCTGTAATTTCAGCCATGTAAAGGAGGCATTCCCGGATATCCTGAGCAAGAAAATCACCTGTGATACCTTCATCAAGACCTTTTAAAACCCGGGTAATTGCTTTATGTGCATTTTTTAATATTTCGTAATGTCTTGTATTTGTAACTATTACATCTTGTTCTGATACTTCATTTAGATTGATGGTGTCAATCATGTAATTGATCAACTCTTCAATATTGAGACGTGTTTTTGCAGCAATAAATGTAATCTTTTCATTATCTGTTAAATCCAGTACTTCTAATTGGCTAATGGTATCGTGCAAGCCAGTGTCAATTTTATTGGCTACAATTATCAAATGTTGTTGTGTATTTATTCTTCCTCTTATTTTATCTATTCTGCTTTTTACAAGGTTAAAGGGATTATGTGTATCGACTACTAATAACACAATAGAAGCCTGTTCGAGTTTACTGTAACTACGTTCTATTCCAAGGTTCTCGATGTGGTCTTTTGTCTCACGTATTCCGGCTGTATCGAAAAAACGAAAAGCGGTTCCGTGAATATTAACTACATCTTCAATTACATCTCTGGTTGTGCCATGGATATCAGAGACAATAGCCTTATCCTCATTTAACAGAACATTTAAAAGGGTTGACTTGCCTACATTGGTTTCACCGACTATTGCTACAGGTATTCCATTTTTAATGGCGTTTCCGAGCTGAAAAGAGTCTTTCAGTTTTCTAAGCAATTTCTCTATTCGTTCTGTAAGCTTACGAAGTTCTCTTCTGTCGGCAAACTCTACATCTTCTTCGCTAAAATCAAGCTCCAATTCAACCATGGCAGTAAAATGGAGAAGTTGTTCGCGTAAAGCGCTAATCTCTTTTGAAAAGCCGCCACGCATTTGGTTGATTGCAAGTTTGTGGGCCGCAGCATTTGACGAGGCGATGACATCGGCAACAGCTTCGGCCTGCGATAGGTCCATTTTTCCATTCAGAAAGGCACGTTGCGTAAACTCTCCGGGGAGTGCCATTCTTGCTCCTGCTGAGATTAATAATTCAAGTATTCGTTGTTGTATATAAATGGAGCCGTGACACGAAATTTCAACAATATCTTCGCCGGTAAATGAATGAGGAGCCCTAAATAAACCAACGACTACTTCATCAACTATTTGTTCATCTTTAACAATATGTCCAAAATGAAGTGAATTGGCAGCTTGATCGATGAGTTTCTTTTCTCTTTTGGGACTTTGAAATACCTTGTCAGCAATATTAATTGCATCACTTCCGGAGAGTCTGATTACTGCTATCGCTCCAACTCCGGGCGATGTTGAAATGGCACATATAGTAGATTGATCGATCATTATCTTACTTGTTTTCGCAAAGATAATTCATTAAATTAATTCCGGATAAATACATTTTTTATGGAACTTCTTTTGAAAGAAACAGCAGAGATCATCAAACAATCAAAATATACTATTGCCTTTACCGGGGCAGGCATTTCAGTAGAAAGCGGAATACCACCTTTCAGGGGAAGTGAAGGGTTGTGGAATAAATACGACCCGAAAGTTCTCGACCTGGGTTATTTCCTGAATAACGGAGAAGAATGCTGGGTTTATATTCGTGAAATATTCTATGATTTTTTTGCTGGTGCCAAACCAAACCGGGCTCATTTTGTACTGGCTGAAATGGAGAAAAGAAAGTTACTTCAATCTGTTATCACTCAGAATATTGATAACCTGCATTATGAAGCCGGAAGTGTAAACGTTCATGAATTCCACGGCAATTCAAAGAAACTGAAATGCCTGAAATGTGGAACGGTTTACGATGTTGAGAATATTAATTTAAAGAAAATCCCCCCGCTTTGTGAATATGACAAAAACATTCTGAAACCTGATTTTATTTTTTTTGGTGAAGGAATTCCACCGAATGCATATTCAAATTCTTTTGCTGAAGCAGAAAAAGCGGATGTGTGTTTAATCATTGGTTCGACAGGCGAAGTAACACCAGCCTCATACGTCCCAAGAACCGCCAAACAAAATGGTGCAGTAATAATAGAAATCAACCCGGAAGAAACAGTTTTTACATCACAAATTACCGATATTCATTTGCAGGGAAAAGCCAGTGAAATGTTGAATTTAATTGCCGAAGAGTTGTTTTGAATTTTTCACCCAAAAGTTTAAAGTTTAAATATAGAATCACTGATGATTAGTGAAATCAAGGATTAAGAGTATTACTTTAGTCTGTTAGAAGATAGAAAAAAGTATATTTGCGCATCTTATATGTAAGCAAACTTAATTAAGATAGTATGAAATGAGCATGAGGATGGAACTAATACAGAGCGAGATTATTGATGTTTCATGCAAGTTCCCTGTTAGTCGATAGTCAGACATCTTCTGCCATAAAAAATTTAATATTAAACAGATGAAATTACTTGAAGGAAAAACTGCGATTGTAACCGGTGCTTCACGCGGAATTGGAAAAGCAATCGCGATGAAATTTGCACAGGAAGGTTGTAATATAGCTTTTACTGATCTTTTTGCCGATGAAAATATGAAAGCTACCGAACACGAATTAAAGGCGTTGGGAGTAGAGGCAAAGGGTTACGCTTCGAATGCAGCTAATTTTACAGAAACTGATGAGGTGGTGAACAAGATTGTTGAAGATTTCGGACGTATCGATGTATTGGTAAATAATGCTGGTATTACAAAAGATACATTGTTAATGCGAATGACCGAAGAGCAGTGGGATGCCGTAATAAATGTAAACCTGAAATCAGTTTTCAATTTTACCAAAGCTGCCCAGAGAACGATGCTGAAGCAACGCAGTGGTTCAATCATTAATCTTAGTTCGGTAGTGGGAGTGAGTGGCAATGCCGGACAGGCCAATTACTCAGCTTCAAAAGCGGGAATTATTGGTTTTACCAAATCAATCGCTCGTGAATTAGGTTCAAGGGGAATTCGATCAAATGCCATTGCCCCTGGATTCATTATTACCGAAATGACTGCCAAAATCCCGGAAGAGGCCCGTAAAGCATGGGAAGAATCAATCCCTATGAAACGAGGCGGAACACCGGAAGAAGTTGCAGGTGTTGCAACCTTTTTGGCATCGGACCTTTCATCTTATGTAAGCGGACAGGTAATTACTGTTTGTGGAGCAATGAATACTTAGTGAAAAACGATATATGATATAAAAGAGCTGTCTGTTTAAGGCAGCTTTTTTATTGTTTGTCATTCCCGGGGCTCAGATCCCCTTGAAATATTCTCAATAGAAGTTGTTTCTGCATTGCTTATTTAGAATTAGATAAGGGGTACTTTTTACAAAATATCCTTAAATTGTATAAGAAGTTCTACCAGTAATCATGATAAACAAATCTTTAGCTTACCGACTAAGTATTTATATTTCGTTAGCTGTAATAGCAGTATTTATTGCTTTTATCAGTATCTACATTTTATTTAATGTTGAAATTGTCAAAGAAAATATTCAAAATAAAACGAGTAAAATTGGTAATGAGGTTGAAAATAAAGTAAATAAGTATATTCAGAATATAGTAGAAGTAACAGAAACTATTTCTGAGCAAATTGTTTTTTACGATCAATATGGGCATGTTCAACCATTTTTGGAACAGTTCATTACAAAATATCCTTTTATTAACGCTATTCATATAGATTTAAAGTCAACTATTGATGCTCAATATCATAATTTCTTATGTTTTAATGCAGGTGATAGTATCATATTTAATCGTCAAAATACGCCAATCGCCACTTGCGTAACTAAACACCCTGAATATCAGAAATTAATCACGCAAAAAGTCAGTAGCTGGTCTGAACCACTTGTGTGCACAAAAAGTAATAGTGTAGTGGTTTCTTATTTTTCTCCCATAATTTTGTCTGAAGAGGATAGTTTAAAGCGAAACATAGGCGAAGTTATATGCGATCTGTCCCTTAAGGAGCTGGATTATTTAATTAACCAAATTAAAATTGGCGAAAATGGTTACGCTTTTCTCATTTCAAAAGATGGAACTTATATTTCACATCCAAGAAAAGAATGGATTCTTGAAAGAAGCATTTTTGATGTTCCACAAAAGGTACTTAAGAGAAATAGTACAGAACTTCAGAAATTTTTATCAAATCCACACACAGGAAGCATAATTGCCAAACCCGAGATGTTGAACAATGAGAAGAGTTGGGTCTATTATACTCAACTTCAGAACGGTTGGATATTATTTATTGTAGTACCATTCAAAGAAATGTTTGAACCTTTGTTTCTTCCTATATTGAAAATGTTATTCTTTTCAGTGTTGGGAATTTTAGTGATTTATATTTTAATCACATACATTACCAACCGCCAAATTCAGCCATTAAGTGAGTTAACCAGCCAATTAGAATATTTAAGTAGTCTGTCTGGAGAAAAATATACCGGGGAAGAAACAATGAATGAAATTACACATGTTTCACAAAGCTTAAGCCTCCTTAAAAACTGGTATGAAAAAAATAAAATAAAAGTATCGAGAGAAGAGAAACTGAATAAATTGAAAGATAACGATATCTTTCAGGCTGCAGAGATTCAGCAGAGTTTAATTAAGTTTGATTATCCGGCTTTTCCTAATAATCCTGAAATTGATTTGTTTACCTCCTATAAACCGGCTCGTGTAGTTAGTGGTGATTTATTTGATTACTTTTTTCTGGATCAGGATCATATTGTAATCACCATAGGCGACGTTTCAGGAAAAGGTGTTCCGGCAGCATTTTTTATGAGTGTAGCTCAAACAGTTATTAAAAGTGTTTCTGTTGATATAAACACCACTGAAAGTTCCAGGTTAGTTGAACGAATTAATGAAGAATTATATTCGAATAATGTCCATCAGTTTTTCCTGACCTTGTTTTTGGGAATACTGAATATTCGGACAGGAGAATTATCCTATTGTAATGCTGCACATACTGCCAGCTTTGTATTAAAAGGCGACGGTGTTGTTGATATTCTTTCTGATACTCATGGACTTCCGCTTGGATTATATCGTGGAAAAGGATACGGCCAAGCGAGTTACAAATTGACAAAAGGGGATTCTTTGATTTTATATACCGATGGTGTAACTGAACTACAGGATGAAAATGGGGAACATTACGGATCAAACAGGTTCAAAGAAAATCTCTTGAGTTTAAAAGGACTTTCTCCCAAAGAAATGGTTTATAGAATTGAAGCCAGCTTACAACAATTTATGGGTAGCACGGTACAAACCGATGATATTTGTATTTTAATTCTGAGATACGATGAATAATAAATAAAAAAGCCGGAATAGAATTCCGGCTTTCTGTTATTCTTTCAGAGCTTTATTTTTTGATAATATCCTCATTTGAAGCTTTTCATTTTTCTTGTCGAATCCAACCGAGATTGTATCTCCGTCGGTAATGGATGCTTTAATTATTATTTCAGCCATTTCATCTTCCAGGTATTTCTGGATTGCACGCTTCAATGGTCGCGCTCCAAATTGCGGATCGTAACCTTTTTCTGCAATAAATTCTTTGGCAGCTGTTGATATTTTCAATTTATAATTAAGAGCTTCAACACGTTGATATAAACCTTCAATTTCAATATCAATAATTTCGAATATATGTTTCTTCTCCAACTGATTGAACATGATCACATCATCGATACGGTTCAAAAATTCAGGCGCGAATGCCTTCTTTAACGCTTTTTCAATGATGTATTTTGCATGATCATTTTCTGATACTGCTGATTGTGTCCCGGTAGAAAACCCAACGCCACGACCAAAGTCTTTTAATTGGCGTGAACCAATGTTGGATGTCATAATCACAATGGTGTTTTTAAAATCGATATTTCTACCCAAACTGTCAGTCAAGCGGCCTTCATCAAGTAATTGCAACAAGAGGTGGAATACATCAGGGTGTGCTTTTTCTATTTCATCAAGCAGTACCACCGAATATGGTTTTCTTCTTACTTTCTCAGTCAATTGACCACCTTCTTCATAACCAACATATCCGGGAGGCGCACCGACTAAACGCGATACAGCAAATTTCTCCATGTATTCACTCATGTCAACTCTGATCAGCGAATCCAGATTATCGAAAAGATAGGTAGTTAAAACTTTTGCCAGTTGTGTTTTTCCAACTCCTGTTGGCCCAAGGAAAATAAATGAACCAATCGGACGGTTTGGATCTTTTAATCCTGCACGATTACGCTGGATGGCTTTTACCACTTTTGCAATGGCTTCGTCCTGTCCAATAACTTTTCCTTTCAGGTCTTTGGCCATATTCATTAATCTTTTCCCTTCGGCCTGTGCAATGCGCTGTACAGGAACTCCTGACATCATCGCAACCACTTCAGCTACTTTGTGTTCATCTACCGTTTCACGGTGATTAATGAGCTCTTTTTCCCAGCGTTCTTTTTCCTGATCAAGCTGAGTAAGAAGGGTTTTTTCCTTATCACGATAATTGGCTGCCAACTCGAAATTCTGGCTTTTAACAGCTGTAATTTTATCTTCTTTGGTCTTTTCAATTTTTTCTTCCAGCTTAACGATCTTTTCAGGAACGTTAATATTAGAAATATGAACACGCGAACCGGCTTCATCCAAAGCATCAATTGCCTTATCAGGTAAATAACGATCGGTTATATAACGGGCAGTTAACTTTACACAACTTTCAATTGCTCCCGGTGTGTAATTCACATTGTGATGTTCCTCGTATCTTTCCTTTATATTATTAAGGATTTCAATGGTTTCATCAATTGAAGTAGGATCAACCATTACTTTCTGAAAACGTCTTTCCAGTGCACCATCTTTTTCAATGTGCTGACGGTATTCATCAAGGGTAGTGGCTCCAATACATTGGATGTCGCCACGAGCCAGGGCTGGTTTAAGCATATTTGCAGCATCAAGCGAACCAGTTGCTCCCCCTGCACCAACAATAGTGTGAATCTCGTCAATAAACAAAATCACATTATTAACTTTCGCCAGTTCATTCAGAATGGCTTTCATTCTTTCTTCAAATTGGCCACGGTATTTTGTGCCTGCAACAATTGAAGCAATGTCGAGACTTACAACGCGTTTATCAAACAATAAGCGCGATACCTTTTTACTCACAATGCGAAGTGCTAATCCTTCTGCAATAGCTGATTTACCTACTCCGGGTTCCCCGATCAGAATTGGATTATTCTTTTTTCTGCGACTAAGAATTTGTGCCAGTCGCTCAATTTCTTTTTCACGGCCAACTATCGGGTCGAGGCTGTTTTCTTCAGCAAGCTTGGTTATATCTATACCGAAATTATCCAGAACTGGCGTGTCGGATTTGGCTCCGGCAGCTTTTTTCCCACCTTGAGGACCAGTTGGATTTTTACCAAAACCTTCTTCCGGGCCATCGTCTTCACTTTCAGGATAATCCGATTTATCTTCAGGTTGCTGTTGATAATCCTGTAATTGCGATTTTACCATGTAGTAATTTACACCCATTTCGATCAGTAATTGAGTAACAATGCAGTTACTGTCTTTTAAAATAGCCAGTAACAGATGTGCACTGTTTGCGGTAACACTCTTAAATGAACGGGCTTCAAGATAAATAAGTTTCAGCGTTTTTTCAGTCGATTTCAACATTACCAATTCTGATTTTCCGCTGATTTGTTTATCTGTGCGTATTTTTTTTTCAACAAGTTGTTTTACCTCTGCCAAATCAATACCCAAATTTTCCAGAATATCGGTTGCAATGCCTTCACCATCACGCAATATTCCAAGGAAAAGATGCTCCTGACCAATATAATCGTTTCCAAGACGAATAGCTTCTTCCCGGCTGTATCCTATTATATCTTTTATTCTTGGAGAAAATTGTGAATCCATATATTTATAATTGTTTTCCCTGTTTCAACAAATTCTGTTCCCAAAAGGTTGACGGCCTAAATTACTTAAAATATTTATGGGCACTCTATCGAAATGGCAGAAGTTTTCAAATCGTTTGGAATTGGCTGAAGAAATGACAGTGTAATTGTTAATATCTTATGTTTTTTCGTTGGGCAAAACAGCCTTTAAAAAGAGCCCAAAACCAATGAATTTACTATTTTTGTGGGTCTTTTAAATATGTAGTAAAATTATAAAGGAGATAGAATGTCAGAAGGAGAAAAGATTATTCGAATAAACATTGAAGAGCAGATGAAATCTGCCTATATTGATTATTCAATGTCTGTAATTGTATCGCGTGCTTTACCTGATGTACGTGATGGTTTTAAGCCGGTTCACCGCCGTGTTTTATTCGGTATGAGTGAACTGGGAATTTTATCAAACAGACCGTATAAAAAGTCCGCCAGAATAGTGGGTGAGGTGCTAGGTAAATACCACCCTCACGGTGATTCATCGGTATATTTTACCATGGTGCGTATGGCACAGAATTGGTCATTGCGTTATCCTCTTGTAGACGGACAAGGAAACTTTGGCTCAGTTGATGGCGACAGCCCTGCTGCCATGCGTTATACTGAAGCACGTATGTCAAGGATTGCAGAAGAAACATTAGCTGATTTGGATAAAAACACGGTTGATTTTCAGCCTAATTTCGACGAGTCGTTAAGTGAACCAACCGTACTTCCAACCAAGATTCCGCAGTTACTGATTAACGGGGCATCCGGGATTGCAGTAGGGATGGCTACCAATATGCCACCTCATAACCTAAGTGATACGGTTGATGCTACCATCGCTTATATCAATAACAATGATATTGAAATGGATGAGCTGATCGATATTATAAAGGCTCCGGATTTTCCAACAGGTGGAATTATCTATGGATATCAGGGAGTGAAAGATGCATACGAAACCGGGCGTGGTAGAATTGTTCTTCGAGGAAAAGCTCATATCGAAAACGAAGGCGGACGTGAAAAGATCGTGGTTACGGAGATACCGTATATGGTTAACCGCGCGGAAATGATTCAGAAAACGGCCGAACTCGTAAATGATAAAAAAATTGAAGGCATTTCGAATGTAAATGACGAGTCGGACCGTGAAGGAATGCGCGTGGTTTATGATTTGAAACGGGATGCCATGAGCAATGTGGTACTCAATAAACTGTATAAATACACGCAACTACAAACTTCTTTCAGTGTAAATAACATTGCATTGGTACATGGTCGTCCGAAGCTTCTGAATCTGAAAGAGCTGATCATGTATTTTGTGGAACACCGTCATGAAGTAGTTACGCGCAGGACTCAATATGAGTTGGAACAAGCTGAAAAGCGCGCTCATATTCTGCAGGGGCTTATTATTGCCAGCGATAATATTGACGAAGTAATCGCTATCATTCGTAGCTCTTCAACTCCGGATGAAGCACGTACGCGTTTAATGGAGCGTTTCGAATTAAGTGATGTTCAGTCACGTGCCATTGTTGAAATGCGCTTACGTCAGTTAACCGGTCTGGAACAGGATAAACTTCGAAAAGAATATGAAGAAATAATGGCCCAGATTGAATACCTGAAACAAATCCTTGAAAGTTTTGAAATGCGTATGGACATCATCAAGGAAGAGTTGACGGAGATGAAGAATAAATACAACGATGGTCGCCGGACTGAGTTGGAGCCGAATGCGGAAGAATTTAATCCTGAAGATTTTTATGCCGATGAAGATATGGTGATAACTATTTCTCACCTTGGCTACATTAAACGTACACCTCTAACTGAATTCCGAACGCAAGGCAGGGGAGGTGTTGGTTCAAAAGGCGGAACTACCCGCGATGAGGATTTTCTGGAACATCTTTTTATCGCTTCGATGCACAATACACTCTTACTTTTTACAGAGAAAGGAAGATGTTACTGGTTGAAAGTATATCAGATCCCAGAAGGAACACGTGCATCGAAAGGACGGGCAATTCAAAATATAATGAATATTGAACCAGATGACAAAGTACTTACGTTCATTAATGTTAAAACGCTTGCCGACCAGGAATTTATTAATAATAATTACATTATTCTGGCTACCAAACAAGGTATAATCAAGAAAACCACACTGGAAGCCTATTCACGACCACGTCAAAATGGTGTGAATGCCATCACCATTAAGGAAGGTGATCAACTCCTTGAAGCCAGACTGACAAATGGCCATAGCGAAGTGATGATTGCAGTACGTTCAGGCAAAGCAATTCGTTTTAATGAAAGTATTGTTCGTCCAATTGGTAGAACGGCATCAGGTGTTCGTGGTATTACTCTAGGTGGACCAAAAGATGAAGTGATTGGTATGATTTGTGTACAGGATGAAAATGAAGACATTCTGGTTGTTTCAGAAAATGGCTATGGAAAGCGTTCTAAAATTGATGATTACCGAATCACCAACCGTGGTGGAAAAGGCGTGAAAACGATTAATGTTACAGAGAAAACAGGTGAGTTGATTGCAATCAAAAATGTGTCTGATGATAACGACCTTATGATCATTACACAAAATGGTTTGACTATTCGCCTTGCCGTAGGTTCAATTTCACTGCTCGGACGTGCTACTCAAGGGGTTAGGGTTATTAATCTCAAAGATGATGACCGCATTGCATCGGTTGCTCGTGTAGATGTTGAAGAAACTCCTGAAAACGGTGAAGAATCAACTGAAAATGAAGAAAATAACATAGAACAGGAATAAATAAGCGTTTCTAGGTAATCACGTTTGAATTAAAATTGAAAACATTATTTTTGTCAAAAAATTAATAATAAAACTATCAGAGAAATGAAAAAAGTAATTCTTCTACTAGCCTTGGTATTTGCCTTTGCAGGAGCTTTTGCTCAAAAGGGTAAAGTTACTAGTGCGCAGACATTTAAAGATACAGGAAAACTTGATAAAGCGTTAGAGGCTATCAATGAGGCGATTGATGAATCAAATCCAAAGGCAGAGAAATCTATTCCTTGGTCAAAGACATGGGAAGTCCGTGGTGAGATTTACCAGGCAATATTCCAGTCACAGGATGCTAATTTCAAAAGTTTGAGTGATGATCCGTTAACAGTGGCTCTTGATTCATATAAAAAAGCCCTGGAATTGGACACAAAAGGAAATGCAAGCAACGGAGTTAAGGTAAAATTAACTTTACTTACAAACGATCTTACAAACCAGGCTGTTGAAGCATTCAACGATCAGGATTATAAAAAAGCTAAAAAATCATTCGAGCAGATTCTTGAAATCCAAAATCTGCCAATCGTAAAGTCAGACAATCCTGAGTCAGTTGATACAGTGATTATTTTCAATACGGGTTTAGCAGCCTACAATGCTCAAGACTATAAAGATGCTGTAAAATACTATGAAGAAGCTGCTAAATACGGATACAATGGTGCACGTACCTACAGCTTAATCTCTGACGCTTACATGCAAATGCAGGATACAACGAATGCATTAAAAAGCATTCAGGAAGGTTTCGAAAAATATCCAACAGATAATGGTGTTTTAACAAGCATGATTGACCTTTATTTAAAAATGGATAAAACTGAAGATGCCATGAAGTATCTGCAAATGGCCATTGAACAGGATCCGCAGAATGTAACTTATTACTTTGCACAAGGAACTTTGTATGAAAGATTTGGTGAAGAAGATAAAGCTATTGAATCCTACAATAAAGCGCTTGAAATTGATCCTAGCTTTTTCAATGCTCTATACAACCTTGGTGCGCTTTACTACAATAAAGGTGTAAAACAAATTGAAGTTGCCAATGCTGTTCCGGCCAATGATAATGAAAAGTACGAAGCTGAATTGAAAAAATCCGATCAGTGGTTTGAGAAAGCAGTACCTTACATGGAAAAATGTGACCAGTTGCAGCCTAACGATGAAATGACGCTGGAATCATTAAAAAATCTATACTACCGTTTAAAAGATATGGATAAATACAATGCTATTCTTGAAAAATTAGGCCAGTAAAGAATCAAGCCATTAAAATATTGAGCCGTTTTCATTCAGTTGGGAACGGCTTTTTTCATGCCCGTAACTTTTTAAATACAAACAATCGGTGTTCCCGGTTTGTTTCACAATGCAGACAGATTGGAATATTAAATGCTACAGGCTTAAATCAAAATATATTCCAAAGAGTTAATTGAAAAGGAAGGAATAATTAAATCAATATAAATGAATAAAACCATTTCTGAAAAGGAAAGCGGGAAACTGCTTGAAACTTTAAAATTGCGATTCGAAATAAATATGCATCGCCATGCCGGATTGGACTGGAATAAAGTACAGGAAAAGTTAGCAGCAAATCCTGACAAATTGTGGTCGTTAAATGAAATGGAAGAAACCGGAGGGGAACCCGATGTCGTTCGATTTGATAAGATAACAGAAGAGTTCATTTTTGTTGATTGTTCAGCCGAAAGCCCAAAGGGAAGGAGAAGTATTTGTTATGACCGGGCTGCCCTGGAAGCCAGAAAAGAACATAAACCTAAAAGTAGCGCAATTGAAATGGCTACAAACATGGGGATAGAAATTCTCGATGAAACCGAATACCGGGAACTACAAAAACTGGACGTGTTTGATACAAAAACATCGAGTTGGATAAAAACTCCGGGTAAAGTCAGGGAGCTTGGGGGAGCTGTTTTTTGCGATCGTCGCTACAACACTGTTTTTGTTTATCACAACGGAGCTGACTCTTATTATGCTGCCAGAGGATTTCGCGGAAAGTTAAAAGTCTGAGTAAGTTCTCTACATGATTTCATCGCATAAAAAAGCCCTCCGTTAATACGAAAGGCTCCATGTTTATTGAACATTTTTACTTTTTATTTGGCATAACTTACCGCCCGGGTTTCACGAATAACAGTAATTTTAATCTGACCAGGATAAGTCATTTCATCCTGAATTCGTTTCGAAATATCGTACGACAATTGTTCGGTTTCCTGGTCGCTCATTTTGTCGGCCCCCACGATAACCCGTAGTTCGCGTCCAGCCTGAATTGCATAAGTTTTGGTAACTCCAGGATATGACAGCGCCAAATCTTCCAGGTCTTTCAAACGCTTAATGTACGATTCAACTACTTCGCGGCGTGCTCCAGGACGTGCGCCAGAGATGGCATCGCAAACCTGAACGATAGGAGCTAACAAACTTTGCATTTCAACTTCGTCGTGGTGAGCGCCAATTGCATTGGCAATGTCTGGTTTTTCCTTGTATTTCTCCGCCAGTTTCATCCCCAACACTGCATGTGGTAATTCAGGCTCATCGTCTGGCACTTTACCGATGTCGTGCAGTAAACCGGCCCGTTTAGCTTTTTTCGGATTCAAGCCAAGCTCCGAAGCCATGATCGCACTAAGGTTAGCAACCTCGCGCGAGTGTTGAAGCAGGTTTTGACCATAAGATGAACGGTATTTCATTTTTCCGATCAAACGGATCAATTCCGGGTGCAAACCATGAATTCCTAAGTCGATAGCAGTACGTTTACCGGTTTCGATCACTTCTTCTTCTACTTGTTTTTTCACTTTTTCCACCACTTCTTCGATACGGGCCGGGTGAATACGGCCATCGGTAACAAGTTGGTGTAAAGCCAGTCGTGCAATTTCACGGCGTACCGGATCGAAGGCTGAAAGAACAATGGCTTCAGGAGTATCATCTACCACGATTTCAACACCAGTTGCTGCCTCCAGCGCACGGATGTTACGTCCTTCGCGGCCAATAATACGACCTTTAATTTCATCGCTTTCGATGTGGAAGATAGTCACTGCATTTTCAATGGCAGTTTCAGTAGCTACACGTTGAATCGATTTTACCACGATTTTTTTAGCTTCCTTGTTTGCTGTTTGCTTCGCTTCTTCCATAATTTCATTAATATAAGCGATAGCATCAGATTTAGCCTCTTCTTTTAATGATTCAACAAGTTGCGACTTAGCTTCTTCAGCCGATAACCCGGAAACCTGCTCCAGCTTTTCAAGCGATTGCTTATGAATTTTTTCAAGCTCTTCGGTCTTATGTTCCACCCTTTGTAACTGAACATTTAAATTTTCACGAATTACTTCTACCTCATTACGGGTAGTTTCAAATTCTTTGGTCTTTCTGTTCAGTTCATCCCGACGTTGGTTTAATCCAGCTTCACGCTGCTTAAATTTGTTTTCGAGATTGTTCAGGTGGTTGTTCTTTTCGTTAATGTACTTTTCGTGTTCGGCTTTTAATTGCAGAAATTTTTCTTTTGCCTGCAATATTTTATCCTTTTTGATCACCTCAGCTTCGGCTTCACCTTCTCTGATGATCTTTTTCTTTTTAGCTTTCAGGGCTTTGTCCCAAACGACATAGGCCACGCCGCCACCAACGACAAATCCCCCTGCGATTGCTATTATTAAATTTATATCCATGTTTAACTTTATAAGTAAGTACTAAAAAACCCGTAAAAAGCTACTCCAAATTAAGAAGCCTAATACGGGTATGATAAATATTTTTGTTTTACTTCTGACTTTTCTCCCGAAGGAAATCAGAAATATCGTCATTCAAATCCTTAATATCATCGATGAATTGAGAGTAATCCTGGCGATCCTGCAGGCGGGTGTAATTTAATGCCGCCTGAAAGGCTGTCATTGCCATAATATCTTGTTGGTCATTGTTTTGAAACCGTGTCCTGAATTCAGTAATGGTTTCGTTCACAATCTTTGCAGCTTTTCTGTATCTCTCTTCATCTTTACGATCAATGTTCAGCGGATAATTCCGGCCATCGATCTTAATATTTATTCTAAAATTGCTGTCTTTCACGTTACATTACCTGTTTAGTAATGCGATACATTTATCAATTTCCCGTATCAAAAAATTTATTTTCTGTTTTGCCTCGCTGCTTTCATCATTTTGCGATAAAAGTTGGTTGGCAATTTTCAGTTGCTCGTTTTGCTGACCGATCTCCGACTTTTCATGCTCCAAATTTTCCAATTTGTTTTGAAGCTCTTCAAACTCCAATTGCAAGTTCTTTTTTTCTTGTTCCAGCTTCTTGTATGCTGAAAACAATTGTTGCATATTGGATTTCAAATCATTCAGAAGCAAGCGATCTTCTTCGGTCATGATAGCTGCATTTCGTTGACAAAGTTAATTTTTTTTCTATATGGAAAAAGCAAATCCGTTTCTATGAAAATAATTTCTGCTAACATTTGTTTGTTAATGTGATGTTTTTGCTGAGTAAACAAGCATTTGTGAAAAACTAAAATACAAGGTGTTCAACGAATTGGACGATTGATTAGGAAAAAATATACATTTGTTGACTTGCAAAAAAGTTATGAGAACGAGATTAATCCTGATATTTTCGATGTGGGTGCAGTTGGTGGGAGCGCAGGATCGTTATTACATCGATCCTCTTAAAATTCCTCTTTTGTTGAGTGCCAGTTTTGCTGAACTTCGAACCGATCATTTTCATTCAGGTATTGATATAAAAACCCAAGGAACGATAGACTTGCCTGTGTTCGCAGTGGCTGATGGCTATGTTTCGCGTGTAGCTGTTTCTCCAACTGGTTTTGGAAATGCTTTGTATATCAATCACCCCAACGGAACCACATCGGTTTACGGCCATCTTGATTGTTTTTCTCCTGAGATCACAAAATATGTTCGTGATGAACAATATAAAAGGCAATCTTTTCGTGTTGATCTTCAGATTTCGCCGGAACTTTTCCCGGTTAAACAAGGTGAGGAGATTGCTAAAAGCGGAAATTCAGGAAGTTCGGGAGGTCCCCATTTACATTTCGAAATTCGTGATACCAAAACAGAAGAACCATTGAATCCGCTGGAACTGGGGTTTTCGGTTACAGATAACACTGCTCCAAAAATCTTTTCATTGTTGGTTGTTCCCTTGTCTGATACTTCGCATGTAAACTATCAAACGGCCGCAAAAAGTTATCCGGTAGTTTATTATGAAGGAAAATTTCATTTGAAAGATAATCCGGTAATTCCTGTTTATGGCGAAGTTGGTTTTGCCATCCAGGCAAACGATTATTTTGATGGAACCAACAATAAATGCGGGATTAATGCCTTGTCGCTCAATGTGGACGGTGAAACACAATTCACTTTTCTGTTAAATCGCTTTTCGTTTGATGATACCAGATATGTAAACAGCCACGTTGTTTATGAAGAATTCATGGCATCGAAACGCCGTTTTATTAAAACATGGATCGATCCGGGTAATCAGTTACCTATTTACAACTATAACTTTTCGCAGGGAATTCTGAATGCGGAAATTAAAAAATATCTGGTTCAGATCAGTATCTCAGACACAGATGGAAATAAATCGGTACTTGAGTTTAATGTGGAAGGGAAATACAAGGAGGTACACAGAGCACATAAAACCGGTAGCGAAATAATGAAATACGACCAGGATAATGTGTTTACAGGAAGCGAATCTTCCATTGAAATTCCAGAAGGTGCTTTGTATAAGGATATCGATTTCAGTTACTTTACCCGCCCAACTACTACGGCTTATTTTTCAGATTTTCAGTATGTGGGAGACAAGACTGTACCTTTACAAATACCGGCTAAACTGAAGATAAAACCACGATATTTTGCGCCTGAATTGGAATCAAAATTATTGATTGTTAATGTTAATGCTGATAGTGGTGTTCCTGTTGCTGAGGGGGGAGTGTTCAAGGATGGTTGGGTGGAAACCAAAGTACGGACATTGGGAACTTTCGCAGTAATGGCCGATACGATTGCCCCGAAAATAACCTCGTTGAGCATCGAAAATAATGCTTTAAAGGAATCAAATCGGATACGTTTTCGAATTTATGATGATCTTTCAGGCATCGGTCAGATAGAAGGTTTACTTGATGAAAAATGGGCCTTGTTTGAATACGATGCCAAGACAGCAACAATCACTCATGTTTTCGATAAAGAACGATTCGAATTTGGGAAACGGCATTCGTTGCAATTAACTGTGAGTGATTATCGTGGAAACAGGACAGTTTACGAAGCTACATTCTGGAAATAGGCTGAATTTGGACATCTTTAACGTTAAAAGGAAATTAAATGAAGGGTTCGCTTACAAACAAAGATCATTTTCTTTCGATAGGTGTAATGTCAGGGACTTCGCTGGACGGTCTCGACCTTGCTGCCGCCGAAATTCGTTATAATGAGGGAAGTTGGCAGTTTAATTTATTACACGCCACCAGCATTTCCTATAATGAAAAATGGGAAGAAAGACTTAAACAAGCTCCTGTTATGAGTGGAGAAGAACTTACCCGACTGCATTTTAAATACGGAAAATATATCGCAAAACAGGTTCGGAAATTTGTTGATTCAAATAAGCTGATGCCTGATTTAATTGCTTCGCACGGACATACGGTTTTTCATCAGCCGGATGAAGGTTTTACTTTGCAAATAGGCAGCGGAGAAGTTATTGCCAAAACAACAGGAATAAGAACTATAGCCGATTTCAGAACCGGCGATGTGGCTCTGGGGGGACAAGGTGCACCACTTGTTCCTGTTGGCGACCGTTTACTTTTTTCGGAGTATGATTTTTGCCTCAACCTGGGCGGCTTTGCCAATATTTCGTTTAAAAATAACGGCAATCACATTGCATTTGATATCTGCCCTGTAAATATTGTACTCAATCCACTGGCAGAGAAGTTTGGATTAAAATTCGATAAAGACGGAGAGTTGGGAAGACAGGGTAAAGTGGATAATAATTTGCTGGAACAGTTAAATTCATTGACTTTTTATTCCGAAAAACATCCAAAATCCCTGGGGCGGGAATGGGTTGAAAAATATGTTTTGCCAATTCTTCAAAATTCTCCTGTTTCTGACAAAAACAAACTTCGTACTTTTTACGAGCACATAGCCATCCATATCGCTGCCTCTGTCTCGGGGAAAGGAAAAATGCTGGTTACCGGCGGCGGCGCATTTAATCGCTTTCTGATAGAGAGAATTAAAGCGCATTGTCCGGTGGAAATAATCATCCCTGAAAAGGAACTGATCGAATTTAAGGAAGCATTGGTTTTTGCATTTCTGGGGGTGCTTCGCTGGCTCGGTATCGATAATTGCCTGGCTTCGGTTACGGGAGCAAGCCGCAACAATTCATCAGGTGTGGTTTACCTTCCCTGAAAAACAGATTTTCGTCATTTCACACCTTTTTTATTCCCCCTAATTTGGCAGAAACTAAATTTTAAATTTATGAAGTCTGATCCTGCAAAACGTATTTACGATCTCCAGCAGTTTGGAGAGTTTGGAGATGTAAACCCGTCGATAACCGATTCATCAACCTATACTTTTCTGGAAGGCGAAACCATGGAAGAAACGTTCCTCGGACATATGGAAGGGTGTTTTTTGTATTCCCGTCACTGGAATCCAAGTAATAAGTATCTTGCCGATGCACTGGCTGCCATGGAAAAAACGGAGTCAGCCTGGATCACCTCGTCAGGAATGGCAGCTATTACCTGTGCGATTTTGCAGCTTTGTAATTCGGGTGATCATATTATTACCAGTGTGACGACTTACGGAGGAACCTACGCCTTTTTAAAAAATTGGTTACCCAAATACAATATTGAAGTAAGTTTTGTGAATATAACAGATCTCGGACAGGTAAAAGCTGCCATGAGACCAAATACCAAAGTTATATACACAGAAACGGTTACCAATCCGCTGTTACAGGTTTCTGATGTCCCGGAACTGGCAAAAATTGCACACGAAGGCGGGGCTCAACTGATGGTTGATAACACCTTTACACCGATGATATTCACGCCGTCGGAGCTGGGAGCCGATTTTGTTGTGTACAGTATGACCAAGTTTATTAATGGTAAAAACGACTGTGTTGCCGGTGCTATTTGTGGTTCCAGAGATTTTATTAATCAGCTCTCGAATGTGAATGATGGTACCGCGATGTTGCTTGGGCCTGTTCTTGATCCGCTTCGTTCATCCAGTATTCTGAAGAATCTGCACACTCTGCATCTTCGTATGAAACAGCATAGCAAGAATGCTCTTTACCTGGCGCATAAATTTGAAGAATCGGGACTGTCGATTAAATATCCGGGTTTGAAAAGCCATCCCCAACATGAGCTACATACCCGGTTAATGAATTCTGAATTTGGATATGGAGGTATGCTGGCTATTGATTTTGGAACCGAAAAAAATGCCAATCAGATTATGTATAAAATGCAACAGGCAAACGTCGGTTATCTGGCCGTTTCATTAGGTTATTTCCGAACTTTGTTCAGCTGTTCCGGCCACAGTACTTCATCAGAAATACCTTTGGACGTTCAAAAGGAAATGGGCCTTTCCGATGGTCTTGTACGTTTATCGGTTGGACTCGACAATAATATTGAAGAAGTTTACGAACGAATTAAAAGTTGTTTATAGCTTGCAGAGCTCAGGTGACGATAAATGTCATTATAAACGCAGAGCTTTTGATTAACTTTGTCAATCTCGAAAAAAATTAAATAACATAAAATGAAAAAGATTTCAGTAATCGGAATGCTGGTTCTGGCATTTCTTATTATTAGTCAGCAAGTATCGAATGGGTGCACAAATTTTCTTATTACAAAAGGAGCAACCGTCGACGGATCAACCATGATTACATATGCCGCTGATTCGCATACGCTTTATGGTGAATTGTATTATCAACCTGCACAGGACTATCCTGCAGGAGCCATGCGTAAAATTTATGAGTGGGATACAGGTAAGTTTTTGGGAGAGATTCCACAACCTGCGCATACGTACAGCGTTATCGGAAATATGAATGAATTTCAGTTGTCGATTGGAGAAACTACCTTTGGAGGACGTACCGAACTGCACCACCAGCCAGATGCCATCATGGACTACGGAAGTCTGATTTATGTGGCATTACAGCGTGCAAAAACCGCCCGCGAAGCCATTAAAGTAATGACTGATCTGGTTGCTGAATTTGGTTATTACAGCGAAGGAGAATCATTTTCCATTGCTGATCCGAATGAAGCTTGGATACTGGAGCTAATAGGTAAAGGCGAAGGTGAAAAAGGTGCTGTGTGGGTGGCCGTTCGTATTCCTGATGGTTACATTAGCGGGCATGCCAACCAGGCTCGTATCACAACATTTCCAATGAACGATAAAGATAAATGTGTGTATGCTGAAGACGTTATCACTTTTGCTCGTGGGAAAGGCTGGTACAAGGGTACTGATAAAGAATTCAGTTTCTCTGATGTGTATGCTCCGGTTGATTTTAGTGCTGCCCGTTTTTGTGATGCCCGTGTTTGGGCAGGTTTTAATAAAGTGGCTTCGGGAATGGGTGCCTATGCTGATTATGCCAAAGGAATTGTAAAACACGGAGGTGATAACAATTTTGCAAGTAACCGTCTGCCTTTGTGGGTGAAACCAGATAAAAAACTCTCTGTACAGGATGTAATGGGTATGATGCGTGACCATTTTGAAGGCACTGAACTGGATATGACACAGGACATTGGAGCTGGTCCTTACCGTTTACCATATCGCTGGAGAGGATTGACATGGGAAGTTGATTCGGTAGAATACTGCAACGAACGGGCTATCTCTACACAGCAAACCGGTTTTTCATTTGTAGCTCAAAGTCGCAACTGGTTACCCGATCCAATTGGCGGAGTTTTCTGGTTTGGCGTAGATGATACGTACAGTACCTGTTATGTGCCTATGTATTGCGGTATAACTGAAATCCCGGAATGTTTTGCAGTGGGCAACGGAGATTTGCTTACTTACAGCGAAACTTCTGCTTTCTGGACATTCAGTGAAGTGGCAAACTACGCTTATCTGCGTTACGATGATATGATCAAAGATATTCAGAAAGTGCAAAAAGAACACGAAGATAAATTTGTAATGTATGTTCCGGTTATTGATAAAGCTGCTGAAAACCTTTATGATACAACAGGTGAGAACGAAGCAAGAAAGTTTATTTCGGAGTTCTCGGTTAACGAAGCCAATAATATGACAAAACGTTGGAAGCAACTTAGAAATTACCTGGTAGTAAAATATACTGACGGTAATATTAAACGCGAAAAAGACGGTAAGTTTGAACGAACCGAAACCGGAATGCCGGCTTCACCGATATTTGCAGGATACCCGGAATGGTGGTACCGTGCGATTGTAAAGGCTACCGGCGATCATCTCAAAGTATTAGGCTCAGAATAATAATATTCACGTGAATTAGAAAGGTTCCTTAAAGGAGCCTTTTTTTATGTACGAAAAGTAAATAAATTGTGCTAAGTCGTTCATTTAAAGATTTTTCATTAGGGTAAAATATGATGAAATTATCTTGTTTAAAGATGGATATTTGCGTAAGTAACAGTATAAAATTAACTTGAAGATGAAGTGAGTAAACCTCAGTAATTGATTATTTTGTCCTGTATTTTTCCATTTTGATTGAAAATCAAAGCGATAATTAAATGAATTGATTGTAAAAGAATGTTTGGAGTAATAAAAAAAATACTATTTTTGCAGCCGATTTTATGCAATCTCTTTTCTGTCGGGTGACAGGATACATTGCCAACTTACAAAAAGAAAATAAAATGGATTTAATTAGTTTAGTACAGAAAGAATTTGAGGTAGAAAAGGAATACCCAAAATTCGGCGCGGGTGACACCATCACCGTGAGTTATAAAATTAGGGAAGGTAACAAGGAAAGAATCCAGAACTTCCGTGGTGTGGTTATCCAGTTACGTGGAAGCGGTGCTACAAAAACTTTTACCATTCGTAAAATGTCTGGTAACATTGGTGTAGAAAGAATTTTCCCGATGTATTCACCTTTCATCGACGGAATTGAGGTTAACAAACATGGTAGCGTTCGTCGCAAAAGAATTTTCTACCTGCGTGAACGTACCGGTAAAAAAGCCCGTATCAAGGAAAAAAGATTCTAATAGGAATATCAATACAAATAAAAAGGTCTCTGAAAAGAGACCTTTTTTTATGCCTAATGAATAGAGGTTCTGGTTAAACTTCTATCAAACTTAAGAGTTCTTCTATTTTGTCTTCCTTTTCAGTAAAACCAACTGTTTGATACGATTCCTGTATCGATTCCAGAAGACGTTTCACAAATAATACATCAGATTTTGGTTCTGAATATTCGTGTAAAGGGAGGTATTCATTTTTCTTTAAATGGTATTCAATTTCTTTTCGGCTGGTAATGGCACCTTTGTTTGAAGGATTGATATAAAATAAAACATCGGAATCCTGCGAGCTGCCATGTACTTTTCTAGCCAGTTTTGCATCAACAATGGCAACCAACGGATTTTTAGGGAAATCCACCAACCGGGCAGGAAGTTCCAGCTGACGTGCCATAATGGTATAAAAGATACTCAACGAAACCGGGTTTCCTTTCCGGGTATCAATAACCTGGTTCAAAAAACAGTTTTGGGGAGAATGTGGATTACTCAGATTGATGGAGAAACCATTCAGATTGAAAAGAAAATGATTCAGTATTGTAATCTTTTCAAGCAAAGTGAGCGAGTTGTTTAATTCGAGCCAAATCGTTTTCCTTAGGTTCTCAACCTTCATTTGAATATAGAGTGGATTCAGATCAGGATACTGAAAACGATCGACATGACAGAAACCATTCAATAAACTACGTTCGCCTTCGCCCCGGTTGAGCCATAGACGCAAACGGTTAGTCGTTTCCTTGAACTGCAGGTTCTGGATGATATTCTCAATCCGCTCCTGATAAAGTTCGTCGAAACTGGATTCCCACTTTCTTTCCAGGTCAGGGATAATATCGACATCAACACTGAGGAGTTCTTGTTGAACCATTCCAAAGACGGTGTCGTCAGGGTCTTCAAGAAGATTGAACAGAGCTTCCAGCTTGGTCTTTTTCATAATTTAGTTATTTGGTTAATGTATCCAATACTAATTTGATCAGTCGTTTCATTTCATCACGATAGTTCTCATTTGCAGTCAGACTAACCCGGTTTGCAATAATCAGGCAAACGGTTAATGCCTCATGTCCCAGCAATTTGGAAAGTCCGTAGATCGCGGAGCATTCCATTTCGAAATTGGTAATTCGAAGATCTTTATAGTTAAAACTTTCAATTTTTTCGTTCAAATGCGGGTAGGCCAGAGGTATACGCAATTCGCGCCCCTGAGGGCCATAAAATCCGGGAGCCGAAATGGTAACTCCTTTTTTAAATTCTTCGCTTTCAAATTTGGAACATAGTTCCTTCGACGCATCCGTAACATAAGGAGAGGGAAGCGACACATCCCATTGGGTATATTCTTTAAATGCTTTCTCAAATTCCAAATCACATACTTTATTCTTTCCTGCATAAAAATTAAGTAAGCCATCAAAACCAATGGATTTCTGAGACACTACAAATGAGTTAACCGGGAGGTCGGTTTGCAAACCGCCGGAAGTTCCAATTCTGACGATGTGCAGGGTGCGGTGCTCTGTCTTAATTTCGCGCTTCTCCAAATCGATGTTGGCCAGTGCATCCAGTTCATTAACTACAATATCAATATTATCGGTACCAATACCGGTAGAAACCAAAGTAAGCTTTTTATTGTTGTACCAACCCGTTACTGTTTTGAATTCACGGTTTTGAGTTGAAAAATCAATTTTTGTAAAATGAGATGCGATTGTATCTACTCTGGCCGGATCGCCAACCAATATAATCTGATCCGAAATATCCCCTGGTTTTAAATGCAGATGGAAGATCGATCCGTCGGGATTTAATATCAATTCTGATGGTTTAATCATACAGGATGCTTTGGTATTTTTTCAAAACTATTTAAAAATTAACTATTTACAAGTACTTGAGCTAAAAACATATAAACACCCAAGAGCTCAAAAAATTTACAGTATACGTTTTTTGTTAACAAAGTATGATTTAGGGACGAAATCTGGAAAAATAATGGGATTTATGAATGATTTTGTCGGTTTTGGCTAAAGTACCGCCGAAATTTTTATTTTTGAATAACAAACTTAATCCAGATTGAAAACCCATGTCATTTAAAATCTTTTCTCTCCAGCTAACAGGTAAAATAAAATCGGTTTCTGTAATCGAGAAACAAAGGGAAAAACTAACCGAAGACTTTAACAGTTTTAAGAAAACAGAAAGCTCTGATGAACTCAAAGCTTTTCTTGAGCTCGAAAAATGGATCAATTCTGATGCATTTAAGAATAAAAAGAAGGAAATTGAAAACCTTTCCTTTAAAGGATGCAAAGAGGAGAAAGAACTTAAAGACTTTGAGAAACTTAAAAAATCATCGGCAATCAGGAAGTATTTTAGTGTTGAAGGTTCGCAGGATCTAAAGCGTTTCGAAAAAGAACGCGATGGAGAGAAAATGAAAACGTATTACCAGTTACTGGATTATGTGAAAGAGGGCCTGTTTGAGAAGGAAAAGAAAGAGATTAATGCGCAGACATTTCGTGGTTCGGTGGAAGAAAAGCATTGGCTGGAATTTAAGAAGTTGTCCAAAACAGCCGGAATCAAGGCGTTCCTGGAATTGAATGGTTCGGATGCCGTTAAAAAACATGATCAGTTCAGTGGATCGGATAAATTGAAAAAATACACACAATTAAAGGAAACTCCTCAACTTAATAAAGAACAAAAAGAAGAGTTAAAAAGACTTTCGCACGATGCAGAAATTAAAGGCTATTTTAAATTCGAACAATCGAAAAAACTGAAACTTTATAAAGAAACCAAAGCCAGCCATCAGTTGACCCGTTACCAGGAATTAAAAACCATGGTCGAGAGCGCTGAGTTTAAAAAGCAAGAGACTTTTTTAAAGGATAAAAAGAAATTTGAAAAAAGTGAAGCTTTTAAAAAGTATAATGAATATAAAAAGCTGGCAGCTGATGAAACGGTAAAATTTGTTTTAAAATTTGAGAAATCAGCATTGTATAAAAACTATCTGGATGTTAAAGATTCGTTTGATTTGAAAAGATATTTCGAGTTGGAAGAACTTACAAAATCAGAAGAATTCAAAAAGCAAAAGGCCTGGCTGGAAGATAAAAAACGCTGGGAGAAAACAGAAGAGTTCAAAAAAGAACAACAGTACTTAAAGGAAAAATCGATACCTGAGTTCGTTAACTATTTCAAGTACAAAGATTCCGCAGCATTCGATTATTTTACCAAACAGCAGGTAGTTTTCGAAGATGATTTTTCAGATACAAAACTGAACAGGGAAAAATGGAGTACCAGCCTTTCAATTGCTGATAAAACACTGGGAGAGAATTATGCGATGCCTGGCGACCTCAATATTTTTACCAAGGGCGAAAATCTGCGTCTTGATAAAAAACTTCAAATCAGTGTAAAAAAGGAAAAAGCTTCAGGTAAGGTGTGGAAAATGCCTGCCGGTTTTGTCCCTACTGAATTTGAATATACTTCGGGACTTATTTCTTCTCATAATTCATTTCAACTGGTAGATGGAATAGTGGAAGCTAAAATTAAATATGATCCGGCAAAACAGGTGGTGAGTTCGCTCTACCTGGCAGGAGAGAAAACTGGCAGCAGGGTAAATATTCTGGAGATGGGAAGCCGGAACCATGTGGGTGTTAGCATGTTGAATTCACAAGGAAAAGTAGAAAGCAGAGGTTTGGATATTTCCAACCTGAAGAAAGGGGAATACATTTTTGCACTCGAAAAACAGGGATCGACTTTTACCTGGAAGATTAATAATGTGGAAGTGTTTAAAGAAGAACACAAAGATTTTAACCAGGCTTCTCATTTGGTTGCATCATCTCTGGTTATTGATGAGATTCCGGGTTCATCTCCACATACTTTTGAGATTTCGTGGATAAAATGTTATACGCGAAAATGAAACTGGAAGGAACTCATGTTGATTGGGCCGAAGAATTTAATGGCGCCATTACCGTTTGTGATCGCGAAGGCATTATTGTATATATGAATCGTGCTTCAATCGAACAGTTCAAAAACGATGGGGGCGAAAAACTCCTTGGAACCAACCTGCTTGATTGCCATCCGGCGCCGGCGCGAACCAAGCTCACAGAAATGCTTCAGCACCCTGTCGATAATATGTACACCATCGAAAAGCGTGGAGTCAAAAAGATTATTTATCAGACACCGTGGAAAGAGAACGGTGTGTTTAAAGGTGTTATAGAAATTTCGTTTAAACTGACACCAGAAATGCCTCATTTTAAACGCGATTAATCAGAACCCACGTTTATTAAATAGTATATACCCAAAATTCAACGTCACATAGAATTGGGTATTTTCCTTATCGTAGTAATTCAGCGATAAACTTACCGGGCCAATCCCGGTTTGATATACCAGCGAAGCCATTCCCTGCAAATAATAATTCTCAAAGATTTTACTGTTGCGATAAGCTTTCAGGTCATTGGCGGGTAGTTCTTCTCTGATGGGTAAAAAAGTGTATCCTTCCAGCCTGAAATGCATGGATGAAGAAAGATTGAATATGGTTTGAAGACCACCGGACAGGTAATTGTTCGAATGGAAATTTGCAATAAAAAGTGATTTGCTGTGTGGAGTAGGATAAAATCCTGGAGCATTAAGAACGGTAGACTGATAGGTGTATAAAAGGTTATTGTTACTTAGGGTTCCTTCCAGATGTGTTCCTAAATGAAAACGTCTTCCCAGTTTAAAGTATTTAATAAATTCCCCGTTAATTACCACGTAATTATGTCTGAGTTGTTTTTGGCTTGCCAGAGTCCCTGTTGATCCGGCTTTATAAGCTTCCATCCCGCCGATGTATTTTACGGTCAGTTTTTTTAATGACCCTTCTGTCGGGTATTGTTTATAGTTCAATGAATAATTTTCAAAACCTATCTGAGAAGCAAAGGCATTAAATGTGGTTTGGTCGGCGATATCATCTTTTTTAAATTCACCCAATTGGTAAAAAGAATCTGAAGAAGACGAATAAGCCATACCCATAAATAATTTACTATGTAACCCGAGAGGCAACCCCCATTCTACCCTGGTATTTAGTTCATCCTGAATAATATATGGAGGACGGACATTTTCAAAAAATAATTCGCTGCTCGAAGCATAATAATCCCACCGGTTCATTGTGAAATAATACGACAGGTAAAACGGAAGTCGGGTAGGATAATCAATTCTTCCGCCAATTTTGAACGAGGAGTAAAATCTACCAAAATAAAGATTTGAACTCAAGGTGTATGCACGTTTTTGATAACTCCGGTAGTTAAATCCTGCAAATCCCTGGTTGATTGGTTTGGTTGAAATATTACCGCCAATATTTAAATCAAATTTCTTTTCGGGCTCTACTTTTAAATGAAGATCAAAGTATCCAGTTTTTTCGTTATAGTAAGTAATAGGTTGAATCGACTTCAGGTGTTGGTCTGCAACCAATTTGAAATATTCGGTTTTTAAATCCTGTAAAGAAACAATCTCAGAACGGTGTTTGATACTTTGGATAATAAACTGCCGTTGCATCGGATCTTCCACTCCTTCAACCTGTATGTTTTGAAAATCTAAGCCTGGTTTCCGGGCTTTAAAATTGTTTCTTTTTCGTTCGACCTCTTCCTTCGGAACCCTTCTGGAAATAAGAGCTTTGATGCTGGCGAGCGCTTCTGTAGCTGTTTGAGTTCCCTTTCTCATGGCCAAATCGAACTTGTCGAAATCCAGCAGCCCGATTTCATCGAATTTAGTTTCAAGTAAAATGCCGTCTGTTGAATCAATATTAAAATTAGTCGGACGCATGATCATGGTAGAAATCTGCCCCAGCAGATCATCCGGATCGGAAGAACGTTTCCCTTCAGCCACCGTATGACCTATAATAATATCCGGATCGAATATATCTTTCATATAATCCGTAGGGAAGTTGTTTAAAATACCTCCGTCAAAAAGTAGGTTCCCGTTTATTTCAATTGGTTTGAAATAAAATGGAACCGTCATCGATGCCCGTATAGCATTGCCAAGATCACCATTACGAAGAATTACAGGCCGGTCATTTTTAATATCAGTCGCAACACAAAAGAAAGGTACCATTAGCTGGTTAAAATCGTAATGACTGGCTGCACTGGTGGCAGCAGTAAGTTCCATAAAAGCAAAATCCATTTGTTCGGCAGGAATAAGGTTAGCCGGAGGAAGTAATTTTACTTTTTCATCTTTCCTGGCCAGACTAAGTTGGAGCCATGTCGGATCCGGCTCAGGATTTTTAAAATAATAACGGTACTCGCGTTGAATCTGTCCGGTCGACCAGAAATAAAAATCATCAGACTTAAACAATTCTTCCATCTCATCGGTGCTGTAACCTGCAGCGTATAATCCGGCTACAATGGCCCCGATTGAAGTGCCGGCTACATAATCAATTGGTATATTGTTTTCTTCCAGCGCCTTAATAATGGCGATATGAGCCATCCCTTTGGCGCCACCCCCGCTAAGAACCAGCCCAACTGATTGAGCATGACCCTGAATAATCGTAACTGCGATGCTAATTAGGAGAATTATTTTTTTGAACATGAGATTGTTTTGTCTTCATTGCTGAACAAACCAAATTTACAAATTTAGAATAAAGAGAGCAGTACTTTTTTTTATAAAATCGTACTTTTTCACAACACAAAAAGAATGTTATTCAATTGTAATTGAATAAGGGGATTCACTCAAATAATAGTAGATTTGTGGAATAATGAGATCCGTTATTAAAGAAGAACTCATTTAATCATAAACTCATACTCTTATTAATAAAATTTGAAAATCCTGCTTTCCATATTTATTGTTACTATTTCTTTTCTGTCGGTATTTGCTCAGAACTCTTTGCCCGATTTTAAATGGAGCAATTCGTATTATTATAACCTGACGATTGGTGACAGCATTGAATTTAATCAAACAACCATTAGCCTACTCGGTATTGATCATCAGTATTCCCAGTTAAAGGTGGATAATGAAAAGATAAATGTCAGGGTTTCCCGGCGAAGCATACCTGTTTCTGTAAACGGGATTCAGCTGTTTGTTGCCGATAATCGAAATGTGGCTGATCTGACTCCCGGAGATGTTGCTCATGGTTTATTAACCGGAGATGCGTTGATTTGTATTACTGGTATTTCAGATAACTGGCTGAGTTCCGGTGATTTTATTTTCCCTGTCAGTTTTAACCATGGCTTTTTGTGGAATGCTGATAACGATACATACCTCTTTTCGTTGATGAAAGATACAGCGCAAAATAGTCTTTGGTCTTATCCCGGAATAGGAATCGATATGCACGATGCGCGGGGACTTGAAAAGCACTGGCTGCTGGCCATTGAAGAAAGCAAAGTTGAATGGATTGAAGAGAATGACAAGAATTCTGTTTGTGTTTGTCTTTCAAGCAAGAGTAGTCCGGGAATTTATTATATCTACGATAAATTGTTCTCAAAAACGCTGGATGTCCGCAGAGGGCAGGAACTGGAAAAAGGCGATTTAATTGGAACAGCCTGGGGCGATCAACAATGGGGATATGCACTTCTTTCCGTAATTTATTCTGATTCTTTGCCTGAATTTACTTCACGTTTTTCCAACTGCGTAAACTTTTACCCCCAGTTTTTTGGGCTTTATTACCGCGAAACGTTTAACTTAAGTAATTACTTCACGAAGGGTAGGATTGAGTTTGGACGCACATATTCGACGACGCATCTTACAGCCAATGCTTCGGCTCGGGAGGAATACCTTGGAAAAGGTTGGGAACCATGTACGTGGAATACTGCGGAAAAGTTGGATTGGTTTAGCATTGGTAAAGAGGGAAATGTGAGAATACGAAAAACCTTGTTTGCCGGGACAGCGGCACAGGTAACCAATCCCAATGATTTCTGTGAATATGAAATCAATGTACGAAATGGTATATATCGAATTAGTGCAAAAGTGGGGGATGTGAAACAAAAATCGTGGCAGAAGATCGAATTTGAAGGAATTAATGCCGGTACTTTTGAATTGGAGCCAGGCATTCAGAAATGGACTTCAGAAAGAGTGGTGAAAGTGGAAGACACGAAACTCACTATTCGCATTTATTTTGACAACGCGAGTAACACCATTGCCGGTTTGAGTGAACTGGTATTTCAACAAGCTTACTAAAATGAAAAACTTAATCCGGTTTTAACCTCCGGAAAATTAAATTGCTGCTGAAAAAGCACCTTGGCCAACAGCTCGGTACAATGAGACGGCAGCGGAAGTTCTATTTGATTCTGTTTAAAATATTCAATGGTTTTTATGGTTTGTTCTCCCTGATCTTTTAAATGAAAACCTCCAATTACCGCTTTTATCTTTGAGATTCCTGTCAATTCTTTAGCATATTCACAAATATTGCAAATACCTGAGTGTGCACAGCCGGAAATAATGATCAGTTCGTTGTTTTTAATGGCAACCAGTGCAGAGTCATCTGAAACAAAATCTTCTTCACCATTTTCCAATACAAAAGTTGTACTCTTTGCTTCAAAATCATTAATGCGGGGAATTTCTCCCAAAAACCAAAGATGTGAAGTAACCCGAACAGGCGAGGAACTTAATTGTAAGTTGAATGTTTTTTCGGCTTCATTTTGTTCCAGGTTCAGCCCTAAATAGGAATGATCTTTTTTTCTGTAACGTTTGGAAAAGATTCCCGGGTGGGCAATTAACGTTTTATTTTTTAGGTATTTCAGACCGTTTCCGTGATCCCAGTGTCCGTGACTTAACACAACAGTTAATACTTCATCCTGAATATTGATTCCCATTTGAGCCGCATTTTCCAGGAAAAGATTGGAATGCCCGGTGTCGAACAGAATCTTCTCACCGTCAATTTCAAGCAGGTACGAGAGTCCGTGTTCTGCTTTGTATCTGCTTCCGGCAACATTATCAGTCAGGATGTTTATTTTCATCTGTTACTGTTTTGCAGCCTGTAAAAGCCGGACATATTTTTTCAGATAGAAATTCTCATTGAAGTGACTAAACCCCGCCTCTTCAAGAATCTTCTTCCAGTCGCGTTCAATGTAATCGAATGCATATTTGCATTCCACACTTTTAAATACAAACCGGTGATGGGGCGGCATGGCTGCCATGTCAAATTCAGCAAAATCGAGAATAATAAAACGGCCACCAGGCTTTAAATGATTCAATACATTTTCAATTACGGTTTGCCGAACCGGGTGCGGAAACCCATGAATCACAAAACTGATAAATACGATATCGAATTTCTTTCCAAGGTCAAAAGGCTGATCGATTCGCTGATTGATAAATGAAACCTGTTTGTCGACATCAAATTTCGACAGGAACTGGCTTTCCATATCCGGTGAAATATCCAAACCAGTAATACTTCCTTCATCACCGATGTATTTAGCCATTAATGCAGCATTTCTGCCGGTTCCGCAACCCAAATCGAGAATATGACTACCCTCAGAAATGTTCATCTCTCGTATTGCTTTTTGAATGAATCCGCGATAAAGTCCAAACGATAATGTATTCATTAACCCATCGTAATGGCGTGAAATAAAAGGAGTGAGTTCAACTCCCGAATCCGGGTAGATTTTATTATTCATTTCTCTTACTTTTTACAATCGATTTTAAAGATAAAGAAAGCTGCTGAAGCCATAATAATCATAAATAATATAAAGAATGCCTGGAAACCTACTACTTTAATGAGAGTTCCCCCAATTAAAGGAAAGATTGCCGGAAGAATATTTCCTGCCCCTGCAAAACCCGTGTACAATGCCCGGTTTTCAGTTCCGGAAACTTCCAGCAACAAGCCGTTCATCGACATGGTATACAGCGAATAAACCACACCACCTAATACGAAAATGTATTTCAGCGAAGCTGCATCGTGAATCAGACTTGCTACAACGGCTAGCAGAAGCGACAAGATTACATTGGAATACAACAGCACATTGTACTTCATTTTTTTTGCCCCGAGCAGAACCAGAATGCTTACAAAAACAATCCCGATTACTTTAAAAATCAGAAAAGTCCCGGTGGCATTGCTTTGTGTTCCAAATGTTTCTTTAGCGTATAAAACCACAAAAGGAAGAAAAGATATGGCAATTCCCTGTGTGTTGATGAAACCCAGGAAATACCCGAGTTTTTTATTCTCTTTCAGTTCAGTCCTTAAAACATTCATGAATTCTTTGAATCCTTTGATTTTCAGTTTTGAAGGAGTAACTTCTCTAATTGCCCAGAAACCTCCTGATGCAATAAATAAAATGCTGGCGCCTGCAAAAAACATAAGTGAGTAATTCAGCGGGAATTCTTTCCAAACCAAAACTCTCTTTACCAAAAATGCTGAACCGAGCACAATGATTCCGGAAATGATCTGGAGGGTGGAGAAGAATGTTTTTCTCCGGTCCTGATTGACCGACTTCCCCAGAATGTCGTTGTACCCGACGTTTGCAAAAGCTCCTGCCAACGAAAAAAGCGTGATAAAAAAGAATGTCATCCAAAGCACGTAGCCGGTGTGTTTCCCGGTTAGCAGGAATAAAAGTACTCCCAGCCCAAAGAGTGCAAAAATGCGGGTGTTGATCCCAAGCAAAAGATATTTCTTTTTATATGGTTTATTGCTGATGTAAGGCGCAAAAAACAACTGGGTAAAACTGGATCCGCCGAGCATAATCGCCGTCATAATACCAATATGAAGAGCGCCACCTCCTGATTCTACAATCATTGCAGGAATAATGGTATCTACATCCATGAAGTTTTTGGCAAATGCCAGAAAAGTCGCATGCCAGATAAAGGCACGGAAGTTGTGTTTTGATAGTTTCTCGGATAACACTTTACTGAATTTTGAGGCAAAGTTATAATGTTGGATACGATTTTCAAGATTGTATGATCAGTTCCCAGGTATTTTTTAATTCTTTTGAGATTAAACTCTCAGGAGCAAACTCAATAATGCTTTGTGCTTGTACCATTGAATCTACCATTTGCGTGTCGAAAGGAATTCTTCCAAAGATACTGATATTGTTCTCTTCAAGGTATTTTTCTACCTCCATACTCGATTCGGTATTGATATCGTATTTATTGATAATTGCAACCATGGGTACGCGGAATGATTCTACCAGTTTTACAAGCCTTTTTGCATCATGTAACCCTGATACCGTTGGTTCGATAACAAGTACAACCATATCGGTTCCGGTGATCGAAGAAATGGCAGAACACCCGATTCCGGGAGGGCCGTCATTCAGAATAAAATCGGCATGTATCTCGTTGGCAATTTCGCGTGCTTTTTCGCGGATACGACTTACCAATTTTCCTGAATTCTCCTCACCAGGTCCCATTTTAGCATGTATCATTTTTCCGAATCGCGTATCTGAAACAAACCAGTGGTTATTGAAATTTTCTTGCGTGGTGATGGCTTGTGCCGGACAGATCCGTTCGCATAAGCGACAGCCTTCGCATTGTAGAGGATTTACTTCAGGATATTCATCAGCGTTTACATGAATGGCGTTAAACCGACAGCTGGTTTCGCACAATCCGCAGTTTATACAACTTTTCTGATTGATAAGGGCAATTGATCCACTCGAAAAATCATAAGCCATCAAGATCTCAGGTTTGAAGATTAAATGAAGATCAGCTGCATCTACGTCGTTGTCGCAAAAAACCGCATTATTCGCCAGAGATGCCAATGCTGCTGTAACCGTTGTTTTTCCGGCCCCGCCTTTCCCGCTTAATATGGTTATTTCTTTCATCTGTTTAAAATTGTTTGTTTTTAAGGCAACAGATGGAACTCGCGTGAAACATAATCATTTGCGTATGTGTGAAGATTTTTCTCATACTTGTTTCATTGAACGCTCATTTTTTGCATTAACATCTCAACTGCCTGTCTGTAATAATCCGCGATTTCTTCAGGAATATGATGCAGGATTTCACCTTTTGAATATTTTGAGGCATATTCTTTTGAGAAAGGGATATTTCCGATCAACTCAATTCGATTCTCTTCGAGGTAGTGATAGGTATCATCGCTGCCCAATCCTGATTTGTTTACAATTACCCCGAAGGGGATACCAAGTTCACGAATCAGCTCAACGGTAAGTTGCAGGTCGTATAATCCAAATGGGGTAGGTTCGGTTACCAAAATAATATAATCGGCATCCGAAACTGTTTCCACTACCGGACAACTTGTTCCTGGAGGCGAATCAAAAAGTGTCAACAGTTCCGGCTTTTCAGCGTACCTTTTTACTTCTTTAATTAACGAAGTTTGTAGTGCAGAACCAATCTCGAGCCTGCCCTCGATAACACGTGCACCAACTCCGGTAGTAAATTCAGTAATTACGCCCAACGGGCGCTGGTATTCAGTAATTGCGCCAAAATCGCAGGCAACACTGCAAGCTCCACATGAATGACATAGGTCATTACTGACTTCAGCAAACTGAAGATTTTTCACGATGGTTATAGCATTGAATTCGCACCACTCTGAACATTTTTTACAGAAAGTACATTTAGATGTATCTATCTTTGGAACAAGTGTAAATACCTCTTTTTCAAAAGCTTTGTTTGAGTGGTTGAGAAACAGCATATCGTTGGGTTCTTCTACATCGCAGTCAATAAGCTGTACCTTATTTTGAAGTTTTTTAGATAGGAAGTGATACAGGTTTACTGCAACCGTTGTTTTTCCAGTACCTCCTTTTCCGCTTGCTATTGCAATTTTCATATGCTGAGAATGGCTGCTTAAACAGTATGGGTACAATAATTTATATGTCACTGTTACTGACAATTAATGTGCCCGCTCAATAGTAATAATTTCGTCGGTAGAAAAATCCGACAAAATGAAGAGATATAAATTTCCCCGAAAATATATTTTCGGGGAAATCATTTTTGTAGCTAACTAATTCTGAGTTTTTAGATACTCAGTCTGATTCAATCGCCAATTAATGATCGCAATAATTCGCATTAAATTCAATGGAACCATCTATAAAACCTTGTGTCAAATCTCGGGCTGATTTTCTGGGAGCACCCACATATACATTTACTTCGTTGTAGTTAAATATCTGAATTGCTTTTTGTCCCATACCACCCGTGAGAACATCGGTTACTCCTTGTTCTGCCAGCCATTTAGGCAGTAATCCTGGCTCATGTGGTGGAGGTACAAGTACTTCCTCTTCTACAATGTTTTTATCATCAGTCGATAGAACTGCAAAAAATTTGCAATGTCCGAAATGTCCGTCCAATATTCCGTTTTCATCAACAGGAATCGCAATTTTCTTTTTCATCTTCAATTTCTGTTTATCCGTTTTATAATGTCTTCAACACTGAGTTCTGATTCGTCGAGGACGATCATTTGAATATTTAACTTTTCCAAAAGGTTTCTTGCCTTTGGACCAAAGTCTCCTGAAATAACCTGGTTAGCGCCGAGCTCGGCTACCATTTCCGATGATTTTGTTCCAGCACCTCCGTTTGAATTTTTAAAGCTGTTCTCGATAAAGAAAGTGGTGTGGTCCTCACGATCGTAAATACAAAACCAACCGGCACGTCCAAAGCGTTGATCAAATTTTGAATTAATGCTATCACCAGTGGATGTAATAATAGTTTTCATGTAATAATTAACTAATGTTCGTAACAAATGTATTTAAATATATCTGTTAAAGCAAATTTCATATAAACATATGTGCATTTTATTGAATATATGTTTAGGATATAGAGCTGCTATGAAAAAGAGTTATGTTTGTTAGAAGGCTGATATACAATTAGTATGTGATTGGAAGGGTGGAGAAAATATTGAAACATCTAGTTTATTGGATGTGTAATTTGGAATCAGTTAAAATGAGTATTAACTCATGAAAATGATTATGTGATGAATATTAGGTATTTTATACTGCCGGACTAAAAAAGTAACTGAATAAATTACTCTTCTTCTTCAAAACAGTAAATTGATTTAAATCCACGTAAGATCAGTTGATTATCAACAATCACAGGAGATGCATGAAAATTATCATCCAGCGGATTAGAGGCCAGAATCTCAAATTTCTCGCCTGCTTTTATTACAACACAAATATTCTCAGCGGCTATATATAAACGACCGGAACCACCGGTAGGAGAACTAAATAAAGTGCTGATTCCTTCCACCTTTTCTTTGGAGTAAACAACCGAACCATCTTTGGCATTCAGACAAGTAAGAAAGCCGTTATTCGCACGTAAAAAATATAATTTTCCATCCATCAAAACAGCACTCGGCGTATAGGGCGTGTCCTGGTTGTATTCCCAGATTACTGCGCTGGTTCCGGTGATATTGCCGGAAGCTTTCGAAAGATCGATTGCTTGCAAAGCTGTTCCGCGGTAACCACTCATTACATACAAAATACCATCTTCAACCATTGGAACCGGAATAACATTGCTTGTTAATCCGGTGCATGACCAGAGTAACTCACCGGTTTCATAATCATTGCTTCGTGTAGCACCTGAGGCAGCGGTTATAACCTGTGTTTTTCCATTCGCTTCCACAACCACTGGTGAAGACCAACTGGTTATTTCATCACGACTGACTTTCCAAACATCTTCCCCTGTTTTTTTATCAACACAATACAACCATGAATCTTTTTCATGATCCCATTGGATAAAAATCCGATCTTTATATAATGCAGGAGAGGCACCTTCGCCAAAAGCCATTCTTTTCTCCATTTGACCGAAGTCTCTTTTCCAAATAATATTTCCTTCAAAATCAAGACAGAAGAGACCGCGCGATCCAAAATAAGCATAAATATGCTCGCCATCTGTTATCGGTGAGTTTGAAGCCCAACTACTAAGTTCATGAGTATTTTCCAGCGGCATTTCACTGGTAACGGTAGTTTCCCAATCTATTTTACCTGAATTTCGGTCGATGCAGAGAACTTTGAAATCGTGAATGAATTCGGTGCTGACCGGACTCATAGGATTGCCGGATTTCTTATCGTCCAGATTTCCTTTTTTATCGGTTTGTACAGCAGACTGTACAATTATTTTATTTTGCCAAACGATGGGAGTAGCATTTCCTTTACCCGGTATTTCAATTTTCCATTTGAGGTTTTTTGATTCGCTGAATTCTGTTGGCGGATTTCCTTTTAACGCTGCTCCTAGCCCCAGCGGGCCGCGCCATTGGGGCCAGTAATCCATAGATTTATTTTGAGCGAAAATAGAGGTTGAAAACAGGATGAGTGACAGAAAGGCGACAATACATTTAATCTTCATTGTGATATTTTTTGGTTTTTGGTTCGACTAATATAATACTTCGCAGTTTAAATCACATCCATCAAATTTTTTATTCAGCATAATCAAAGCTATTCACGGTTTCAAACTGCCAGATTTCGATGATTTGTAATACCGGCAGTTCATAAGGCGAATAATGATTGTTGGAGGAAACGAGTAGGAGATTTCCATCTTTTAAACGCTTGTAAACCAGCTTAAATACAATGCCTTCGTCTTTGGTAACGACAATACAAGCTTTTCCATCTTTGATCTCTGTCCAGTTTTTTACAAACGAACAGGTTACCCATGAGCCTTCTTTTATTGGCAGCATCGAATCGCCTTTAATCTGAAACGTTCGGTAAGTTTTATTCTTAGGCAGGAATGGCAATTTGAATTTTGGTAGCGAAGCAATAAATTCCAGGTCGCCATAACTGTTGGTATAACCCGCCTGTGCTTTTACCGGAACCATTTCTATGTTTTCTTCACCTTTATTGTCTACTGATATTGTGAGCAACCGAAGCTTATTTCCCGTGACATCCACATCGAATCCTTTTTCGATTTGTGAAAGCTGGAATTCGGAGAGCACTTCGAGCTTGTATTTGATCAGTGCATCCAGCGAGATGTTGAAATACTCTGAAATCCGGATCAGGACCTTAAAAGGTGGCTGTACATTTTTTTCGTAGCCCGAAAGGGTAGTGCGGGTCAGGCCAAGTTCGTCTGCCAAATCCGTCTGCGACTTTTTTCGCCGCATTCGTAAGAATTTTAGGTTGTCGGGAAAATGCATATTTCTTCTTCTTGTAATTTTTGTTGCGGGTTAAAACCCATCATTTGTAACTCGTTCACTAACCCCAGGCTTAAGCCTGGGGTTAAGCAAAATCCCAGAAAAAGGACTTTAATCCTGAATTTTCCACTCATTTGAAATAGTAATTGTGAGTGTTAAATCTCATAGTTCTCTGTACAAATATAAAAATATTTGACTAAATTATAGTCGGAATACTGACGATAATATCGACATTTTGAGTAGAAACATTGTACATATCGATCTGGACACCTTCTTTGTGTCGTGTGAGAGGCTGATGAACCCGGAGCTGAATGGCAAGCCTGTTTTGGTAGGCGGAACCAGCGGGCGCGGTGTAGTCGCTGCCTGTAGTTACGAGGCACGGGAATACGGGATTCATTCGGCTATGCCCATGCAAATGGCGCAGCGGCTTTGTCCGCATGCTATTGTGGTGAGGGGAAACAGCTCCATTTACAGCAAATTTTCGGATACAATTACCGAGATTATCAGCGAGCAGGCCCCTTTGTACGAGAAATCTTCAATCGACGAGTTTTACATTGACATAACAGGGATGGATAAATTCTACGGCAGTTACAAGTGGGCGCAGGAACTCCGCGACCGGATCATCAAGGAAACGCATTTGCCGATCTCTTTCGGACTTTCCACCAATAAAACCGTGTCGAAAGTGGCTACCAACGAGGTGAAGCCCAACGGCCACACAAAGATTGAAGAAGGACAGGAAAAAAGTTTTCTGGCGCCACTGGTAGTAAAAAAAATCCCGATGGTAGGCGACCAGACCTACAAAATGCTGCTAAGCATGGGCATCAAATATGTGAAAACGATTCAGGAGATGCCAATCGAGCTGATGGAAAAGGTGATGGGAAAGAACGGGATTGTGTTGTGGAAAAAGGCACAGGGGATTGACAATTCGCTGGTAGAAGCTTACAGTGAGCGGAAATCCATGTCGTCGTCACTTACTTTTGAGAAAGATACCATTGATGTGGCTGCGCTGAAAAGTCTCTTACTGTCGATGACAGAAAAACTGGCCTTTGCGCTTCGGAACAGTAATAAACTTACTTCGGTAGTAACGGTAACCGTGCGTTATTCCGATTTTGATACACGTACCCATCAGAAACGAATTCCTTATACTTCGCTCGATCATACACTGATTACTACTGTAATGGAACTTTTCGATCAGCTTTATAAGCGGCGGGTGCTGGTTCGTTTGGTCGGAGTGCGGTTTAGTCATCTAATTGGCGGAAGTTACCAGATGCGACTGTTTGAAGACAATGCCAAACTGATTCGCTTGTATCAGCAAATGGATAAAATGCGCAACCGCTTTGGGGACGATGCTGTTTTTCGCGCATCGACACTTGGAATTAAGGGTGCCGGACAAAAGATGAATCCGTTTAACGGATTGTCGCCGGCAAGAAGAGTTTAGAGTTCTGTGTTCAAAGTTTAGAGAGAATGGAATATTAACGACATAAGATGGAAGAGAAAACGAGGAATGGTAATATGGGTTGTTTTTCCGCGGCGCATCAAAGAGATACTTTAAAAAAGGAAAATGCTTTTGCGCCGCAGAGGATATCCTATACTTGTCATCCCGAACAAAGTGAGGGAACTGTGGAATATTGATTGACTAATGACCAATGGTTTGCAGCTATTTAAACATTTTATCATCTACTCATTTAAGCATTAAAACATGTTACTAAATTGCCACACATATTTCAGTTATAAATTCGGCACGATCAATGTTGAGCAGCTGATTCAGGAAGCCATTGATAAAGGTTACCGTTCGCTGGTACTCACCGACATCAACAATACTTCAGCAACCATCGATTTTATCCGACACTGTGCTGAAAAGAATATTAAACCGGTAGTTGGTATCGATTTTAGAAATGGTGCGCAGCAAAGATATGTTGGGATTGCACGGAATAACGAAGGGTTCCGGGCTTTGAACGAACACTTGACCGATCACTTGCATTCGGGAGAGAAGATTCCTGACAGGGCACCGGAGATCAGAGATGCCTGGTTTATCTATCCCATCGGGGCAATTCGTCCTAAAGATTTAAAGGAAAACGAATTTATTGGGATTCGGCCAACACAGGTAAACCGGGTGTTTGGCGACCTCCGGAAATATCCTGAAAAACTGGTGGTATTACAGCCCGTAACTTTCCGGAATAAACGTGATTTTAATGTACACCGCTTGTTACGCGCGATCGATAATAATACTTTGCTGAGTATGCTTCCGAAAAGTGAAGAAGCCAGTCCCGACGAAATCATGTGGCCGCGCCAGGACATTTACGATCAGTACCGCGATTTTCCGCAGCTGATCCAAAATGCGCAAAAAATTGTGGATAGTTGTTCGATTGAATTCACTTTCAAAATCTCGAAAAACAAGAAGTGTTTTTATGGTTCACCTGCCGAAGATTTTATCATGCTGCGAAAGCTGGCGTGGGAAGGTATCCGTTATCGTTTTGGTGAGCCTTCGCCCAGGGTGGTAGAGCGGGTAGAAAAGGAACTGGCTATCATCAAACAAATGGATTTTGCCTCCTATTTTCTGATCAACTGGGACCTGGTTCAGTACGCCCGTAGCCAGGGGTGTTATTACGTGGGGCGGGGCAGTGGCGCCAACAGCATGATCGCTTATTTGTTGCGCATTACCGATGTCGATCCTGTTGAACTGGACTTGTATTTCGAACGTTTTATCAATCCGTCCCGAAAAAATCCGCCCGATTTTGATATCGATTTTGCTTCACGCGACCGCAATCATATTACCCGTTACATCTTTGATCGGCATGGCTGGGATCGCACGGCACTGGTAGGGGCATATATTACTTTTCAGGACAGATCGTTGATTCGAGAGTTGGGGAAAGTGTTTGGGCTTCCAGGTCATGAAATAGAAAAATTGCAGAAAGTAGAGAATTTACAGGATGTAAATGAGGATATCGCCCGGCTTGTTATCAAATATAGTAAGCTTATCCACGGATTTCCGAGTCATTTGAGTGTGCATTCCAGTGGTATTCTTATTTCCGAAGAACCAATCAGCACGTACACTGCGACGATTATGCCACCGAAAGGTTTTCCCACGGTACATTTTAGTATGATTGAAGCAGAAGAGCTTGGTTTTGCCAAGTTTGATATTCTGGGCCAGCGCGGATTGAGCAAAATTGAAGATACCATTAGTATTGTTCGTGAAAATAAGGACATAAAAGTTGATATTCATGATTTGTCGGCTTTTAAAAAGGATAAACAGGTAAAGGAACTACTTAAACACGGAAATACAATCGGTTGCTTTTACGTGGAGTCGCCGGCGATGCGCATGCTGCTTACCAAACTCGAAGCCGACGATTACCTGCGGCTGGTGGCGGCCAGTTCGATCATTCGCCCTGGAGTGGCGCAAAGCGGCATGATGCGCGAATATATTTTGCGTTACCGTGATCCGGATCGTTGCCGGGTCGCCGAAAAAGAAGCTCCCGAGTTATATGAATTGCTGAAAGAAACTTACGGCGTAATGGTATACCAGGAAGACGTAATAAAAGTGGCACATCTTTTTGCGGGCTTAACCTTGGCGGAGTCAGATATCCTCCGACGGGGAATGTCATGGAAGTTCAGAGAACGCAATGAATTCTGGAAAGTGAAAGACCAGTTCTTTGCTAATTGCGCAGAAAAGGGACACGATCGGGGAGTAACAGAACGTGTCTGGATACAGATAGAAAGCTTTGGTAACTATGCTTTTTCAAAAGGCCATTCGGCTTCCTATGCGGTGGAAAGTTACCAGGCGCTCTTTTTAAAGGCTTATTATCCGCTTGAATACCTGGTGGCAACGATCAATAGCGGTGGCGGGTTTTATCGTACCGAGTTGTATGTACACGAAGCCCGGATGCATGGCGGAAAAGTTTTTCCTCCCTGTGTAAACCGCAGTAATGAGGAAACCGTAATCAGCGGGAAAGTGATCTTTCTCGGGCTGGGCTTTCTGAAAAGCCTTGAAGCAAGCACTATTCAGGCTGTTTTGGATGAACGGCACCGTGGTGGTTATTACCGGAGCCTGAAGGATTTTCTGACGCGCGTACCCATTTCGCTTGAACAGATTAGTATATTGATTCGAGTGGGGGCTTTTAATTTCACCCAGAAAACAAAAAAAGAGCTGCTCTGGAATGCACATTTCATCCTTTCAAAATCAAAGAAGACAGCGCCTGAACGGACTCTTTTTCAGCAGGAAGTTAAAGAGTTCTCGATACCTGATCTTTATTTTCATCCACTGGAAGACGCTTACGACGAAATTGAATTACTCGGATTTCCGGTTACACGTTCTCCTTTTGGTTTACTTGAAAGCCTTGAATTGCCTAAAACCGTTGCCGCTGATTTGCCCCGGCTGGTTGGTAAGACTGTTTCGATTGTAGGTAGTTTGATACATGTAAAACGCACCGGTACCAATAAAGGCCAGCACATGAGTTTTGGAGTATTTATCGATTTCGAAGGCCACTGGATCGATACGGTTCAGTTTCCGAATATACAGCAAAAATATCCTTTCAGAGGCGGTGGCTGTTACCTGATTAAAGGAAAAGTGATGGAGGAGTTTGGTTTTATCAGCATCGAAACCACCGAATTATACCGGCTACCGAATGAGAATATGGAAGAACCTTCCACGCGGTTGAAGGTTCCGAAAACGATGGCCTTGTTGGAGAAGAATGCGTAATGCTTTAAATGCAGAAACGCAAAAATAGCGATGAGCCTTGAGCAATGACTAATGAAAACTAAGAACTGTGACTAAACACCGCCGTCAATTAATCATCTTCCTCTTCAGTAGTTATTGCTGGCTTTTCACTTGGTGCATATCTTCTGATCTTGATGTTCAGATAAGCAAACAACATGGTCATTAGCGGACTGATGATATTAAAGAAAGCGTAAGGTGCGTAAGCCCATGTATCAACACCCAGAACCCTCGACTGCGTGGCTCCGCAGGTATTCCATGGAATCAGTACCGAAGTAACCGTTCCACTATCCTCCAGCGTTCGGCTTAATAATTCGGGTTTCAAGCCTTTCTCTTCATAGTTTTTTCGGTACATCCTTCCCGGAACAACTATGGCAATGTACTGATCAGAAGCAGTGGTATTGAAGAACAAACAGGTGCCAACGGTGGAAGCCACCAGATTGCCCGTACTTTTTGCATATTTTACAATAGGTTGGGTAATCCGTTTTAATAAACCTGCCGATTCCATAACTCCTCCAAATATCATGGCAGAAATAATCAGCCAAACGGTATCCAGCATTCCGCTCATCCCGCTTGTGCTAAGCAACTCATTTACGTTTTCATTAGGAGTTGTTAAACTCACGTTTCCGAACATGGCTTGCATCATGGTGTAATACGATGCAATTGCATAATTTTCGTGATGTGCCGCGATACTTCTGATAACATCAGGCTGAAAAATAATGGCAAATATGCCGCCCAAAATGGTGCCAACGAATAATGAAGGTAGTGGCGGAACTTTTAAAATGATGACGGTGAAAAGAATAACCGGAACGAGAAAAAGAACAGGACTGGTGTTAAACGTGCCTTCAATCGCCATTTTAACGTCTTCCACATCAATATTAGCACCTGTAAAATCGTATCTGAAACCGATAACGAGAAAAATAATGAGTGTCAGTGTCATTGTCGGTACGGTTGTAAAAGTCATGTACCGAATATGTGTGAATAAGTCGGTGCCTGCCATTGCCGGTGCCAGGTTTGTTGTATCGCTGAGCGGACTCATTTTATCTCCAAAATAAGCTCCACTTATAATGGCTCCGGCTACAACAGCTTCATTAATACCTATAGCTTTCCCAATACCAAGAAGAGCAACCCCGATGGTGGCAATGGTTGACCACGAGCTACCAGTGGCTACGCTAACAATCGCACTCACAACTACTGCTGTAAACAAAAAAAGCTTCGGACTAATTAAATCAACACCGTAATAAATTAACGCAGGAACCACACCGCTTATTAACCAGGTGCCGGCAAGTGAGCCAATTAGTAACAGGATCAGAATGGATGGCATTGCTGAACCAATTGTTGATACTATTTTTTTTCTGACTGTTTCCCAATCGTAACCCAAACGATATGCAATCACTCCGGCAATAGCTGCAGCCAGCATAAGGGCAATCTGGTTGGCACCGGCCAGCGTATCTTCAAACAGAAATACATTTAAGGTCAATAAAATGATAAGTACAAAAATTGGCAGCAAAGCGGCCAAAAGAGAAGCTTTTCTTTTACCAGACATATATAGTGCATTATTTATAGAAGCGACAAAATACTACTTTTGAATTTAATTCGACATAAAAAAAGATGAAAAGCACAGAATGTAAAATTTTAGCTGTCGGGTATTTTCCAGTGAGAATAATTCTGCCAGATACTGAAATGTTTCTATTTTCGTTTTCTTTTAGATAAGAACGTTTTATGAAAGAAAGTTACTTTAGAATAGTCATCCTTTTAACATTAATTCTCTCTTCCCTGAATGGATTTACCCAGCGGAGCAGCGGTTTAATGATTGACGGAACAGTTACAGTGGAAGAGGGCAATCCCGACAATGTGATCATTGAAATGACTGAAGACGGGAAGAGAGCACCTGATTACGGAATAGGAAGTAGTGGTAAATTCAAACTGGAACTCGATTACAATCATAAATTCGAACTCATTTTTAAGCGCGAAGGTAACTTCCCTCAGAAAATTACCATAGAAACAGCTGTCCCGAAAACAGTGCTGGATTCCAATCCCCGCTTTCCTGCATTCCCTGTAAATATTAATCTTTTTAAAGAAATCCCGGGAGTCGATGCTTCTTTTTCAGAAAACACGGTTTTGAAGATTTTCTATAGTCCAAGTGTGGATAATTTTGTTCAGGAACTGTATTATAATGATGCTCAAATCAAGAAACTGATTGAGCAGGCGATGTTACAGGGAGAGCAGATTGACCGTCGGGCTGAATACATGTCGAAACTTACACGGGCAGAGCTTGCCGAATTACGAAAAGAATACAACGAGTTGTTGGAGCAGGCAGGTAAAGAATATGCTGCTGAACAATTTCTGGATGCGCTTGATGGTTACAAGGCCGCCAGTCAGATATTTCCTGATGAACAATTTCCTAAAGACCGGATTGCCGAGATCAATGATCTGTTGGGATTAATTATGGTGTCGGCTGAGTTGGATAAAGCCATGCTTGCGCGTTTTGATAAACTTGTAAAAGACGGTGACCTGCAATTTGGTCAGCAAAAATACTCCGATGCAAAGAAATCATATGATCGGGCCCTTTCAATCAAACCCAGCGACGAATATGTTCTTGGTCAGCTTGATAAAATTGCCCAAATTCAGAAACAACAACACCTGGAGGAAGAATATAAAAGTCTGTTAGCCAGTGGTGACCAGGCCTTGAAAGAGCTTTTATACAATGAGGCGATAGGCCAGTTTCAGAAAGCTTTGGAATTGAAACCGAATGAAACTTATCCAAAGAACAAGATCAACGAGATAAATGGTTTGCTTGCCAACCAACGTGAAAACCAGGAAAAACAGAAGAATTATGACGATGCGATGAAAGAGGGTGAGCGTCAGTTTACCAAACAGTTTTACGATAAAGCACTTACCTCTTTTGAAAATGCATTGACTTACCGTCCGAATGATGCGAAGGCTACCAAAAGGATTGCTGAAACCCGGGAAATTATGCAGGGAATTCTGGATCAGATAGCTTTTGATAAATTCATTGCTGAAGCCGACAAAGCCTATAAAAAAGAGCTGTTTTCTGAGGCTCTGTCTAATTACGAAGAGGCGCTGGCATTGGTCCCTGACGAACCACGCACTAAAAAGCGTGTGGAAGAAATACGTCAAATTATTCATACACAGCAGAGCATCGATGGATACATTTCTCAGGCAGACAGGCAGTTTGATCAGCAAAAATATTCCGAAGCCAAAACTTTGTATGAAAAAGCAAGCGAACTGGATTCGAAGAATAAGCATGTAAGCGATCGTTTATTGGAAATTGCCCAGCTTCTGTCAGGTCAGGAATTGGATGCCAGATATTCCGAAATAATTGCTTCTGCTGATGACTTGTTGAAGAACGCTGATTATGAAAATGCCAGAAACAAATACAACGAGGCATTGACTGTAAAACCTAAAGAGACCTATCCCAAAGACAAAATTGCACAAATTGGGACGATTTTAGCTGGTATTTCCAAAACAAATTCCGATTATCAAAGTGCTGTGGACAAAGCTGACCGTTTGTTCCAGCAGAAGAATTATACTGAAGCCAAGATTGCATTTGCTGATGCCGGTCGTATTAAACCGGATGAGACCTATCCCCCGGAGATGATCATTAAAATTGATGGTTTGATAGCTGAACAGCAACGTTTAGCTCGTGAAGCAGCGGAAGCTGAAGCAGCCCGTTTGGCCGCTATCCAGGCAGAAAAGGATAAGAATTACACTGATGCGATTGCACGAGCAGATAATCTGTTCAACGAAAAGAACTATGAAAACTCGA
>DAOPJR010000018.1:0-15829 GCA_035399765.1 Draconibacterium sp.
AACTTACCATGGACATTAAAACCGGATTTCCAGCTTTTTCAGGAAAAGTTTGGGTGAACGATACACGTGAGAATGGACTGATTCAGAAACTGGAAAGTGGCAACCTGGTTAGTTTGACAATTGGTGGCACTCAGGTGTATAATTTAAATGGTGGCGTAATTACTCAAAGTTGCACCTACCTGGCGACGCCCGCACCGGATATTTTTGGATTTGCAAAACTCGAAAACGAAGCCTGGCAGGTTTCACCCAATCCAATCGTTTACACCAATTTACAAATTTCGTATACCGTTGCTTCTGTTTCGCTTGCAGACATTTGTTCAACTGGATGCACAATTAAGTTTTCGTCTACTTCACAGACCAGTTTCTCTATCGACGCAGATGTGTATAACGAAAGCGGACAACGAATTTTAACCACCAATTTTAAAGGCAGTTTCCCGAAGACTTTCACGCTTGAGAATGTTCCCGGAATTCCGGCAAGAATTGTATTCAGAAATAACAATCCTGGCTTTAAGGAAATTTCACCGCTGGAAGTAGCCAGTTTATGTAGCGGAAATTACGAAGTGGAAGTTCAGGCTGCCGACGGTTATATTGAATACATGGTTGTTTTGAAAGCCAGATGTGCAGATAATCCAACAGTGGCACTGGCACCTACGTACAGCGGCGAAATGAGGATTAAAAACAGCAACGATCCCTGGCAGGGAATTGACATGGTAGGCGGAGTGGTTGATATTCTGGCAAAAGAACATCAGGATTACGAAATCCGGTTCCTATGGAAAGACGACTGGGAAACCGATAGTTTTACTACAGAATTTGATTCGAGCGGAAATTACCTCGGTGAATCATCTTCAAAAGTAAGTTCAGAAATTTTGGAAGATGGGCGGATTAAAATATCTATTGAGCACATTTTTGATCAGGACGTTTGTAACGATATGAACTGGTAACTACAAAGGAGATCCAATTGTAACTTCATAAAAATCAGTAACCAGAGTTGCCATCATACCGGCAGCTCTGGCTGCTTCCATACCAGGTTGTCCATCTTCAAAAACCTGGCAGTACTCTGGCTCTACTCCCATCAACTCGGCACATCTTAAAAAAGTATCGGGTGCCGGTTTTGGATGTTTCACATCGTCTGCCGAAACCAATATATCAACATATTTATCTAATCCAAGAATTTGCAATGTTTTCCATGCCAGCCGATGATACCCACCGGTTCCAACAGCCATCGGAAGTTTTCCGTGATACTCTTTTAACAGGGAGACCACCGGATCAATGGGTTTCATTTTGTGCATTATTTTCTCATATTCTGCTTCCTTTTCATGACCCACAATTTCCGGAATCATTGTTGTGCCAAAGATTTCGTTAATCTTTGCGATGGTTCCTACTGCCGGAATACCGGCGAGGCTAGCAAAAAGCTCAGGAGTAAAATTTATTCCGAGATCTTTTAAAATATGCTGGTATGCCCAGTAATGTACCGGCATGGTGTCTGCAAGTGTTCCATCCAAATCAAAAATCAAGGCTTTTGCCCGGGGATCAACCAATAATTTCTTCTCCATTTTTTCCATTTTACCGCACCGAAATTAAGCTTTTCTTTTTCTATTGAAAGAAAGGCTTTTACATTTCATAAAAATTTTAAACTTTGTTCTACTTAAATTAAAATTCAATGAACCAGGTATTCTTATACACCTTTCCACAATGGATTGTTTTTGCAGGGCTGTTTATGATCATTTATGGTTGGGTAGAAAATAAAAAAACATTTCGTTTAATCGGGATTTCTATTTTCATTGCTTTAGGCATTTTTGCCGCTGTTGTTCTTTTGGGCGATTTCCTGGCTGCTGGAAAATTTCTCTCTCCTGAAGAGGTTGTTGCTGAAGAAATTGACGGAGAGATATTGAATGAAGTACCTTTGGAAGCTAAATTGCTGCCGGCATATTGGAATTTTCTACTTTCCTCGGTTATCGCCATTCCTGCTTTAATACTTGACCTGAAACAGAAAAAATTCGCACAGCTTGTAACCATTATTATGGGACTGGTTGCCCTGCTTGGTTTCTTTATTATTGTAGGTGCACTGCGTTCGGTTTAAATCATTTTCAATTTCTTCAAATGAGATTCAAACTGCTTGTCGTAGTCATTTCACTTTTCATATTCTTTGGATGTTCTCCAACTTCCACTCAGAAAAAAGAATGGAAGAATCAAATACTGGAAACCGAAGAAACATTTTCCAAATTGTGTCAAACAGAAGGAATTGCAAAAGCTTTTTCTGAATTTGCAGCTGAAGATGTCGTAATTAACCGCAACGATAGCCTGATTTTAGGCAAGGAAGGTCTGATGCAGTTTTATTCTCAAACCTCAAACCCATCGCGAAAAGTTGAACTAAGCTGGAAACCTGATTTTGTGGATGTGTCTGACTCTGGCGATCTTGGATATACTTATGGAAAATATTTGTTCACGATGACCGACTCAACAGGACTGTCTCAAAGTAGCACAGGAATTTTTCACACTGTCTGGAAACGACAGGAAGATGGAAGCTGGCGCTTTGTCTGGGATTAAACATAGAATTGCTAATCTACCTTAAGAAACTTTTGTCTTTGATTTTTGTACAGAACAATATACAAACCCGGGTTCCATGAACGGATATCGATTTCTTTTGTTTCATTTCGTTCAAATTGCATGCTCCGACCTGTGGCATCAAAAATTTTTAATTCTGTTCCATCTACCTCACCCGCTGTTTTAATATGCACAAAATCGCGCGCAGGCACCGGATAAATTTCAATCTGAGAAATATTGGCAGAGACATCATTTACCGACACCAAATTCTCATTACTTTTACTGAAAGTAGAAGCCTGCAACCGAAATTCACCTGTCCCGTTCGGATATCTTGCATATGAAACATCTGCAGATTGTTCGCCAAAATTCACACTGTCGATTATATTCATATCCCTGTCAGACAATATCAAAACCTCACCATTTGCTGATAATTTGAAAGAGGTATGCATTGGCCCATCTTCAATATCATCGTCGGCCCAGACGATAATGTAAGCATGCGCGGGAACTTTGATTCCATCAGGAAACTGCCATTTTCGAAGTTCGTACAGATCATCGGATAAATAACAGCTATCCAAACTCACTTCAAAATCATTAGTATTATAAAGTTCGATCCAATCTTCGTATTTCCCTTCTTCATCAGTAATCGTTCTTTCATTATCAGCCATCAATTCATTAATAACCAAACCGTTTTCATTTAAGTTGCTTTTTACCCAATAAACAAAAACATCGTGTTCTGCACCGGAAGGGAGATACGATACCGATTGTGCACTATTTTCTGCCACAGCTTCAATATAATAACGCACCATAGTTCTATCCTTTATCCCGGATATTTCAGCACCATAAATTCCATCGCCGGAAACCTTGTCGTTATGCACGCCATCGTCAAACATTTTAACTTTATTAAAAGTACCAGTTACCCCCGTTCCATAATACAGATTAACAACCTTAATTGAATCTTCAGAGACCACTTCAGCTTGAATTATAGCCATCTCTCCGGTTGACGGAGATACATCTGGGAGCATTTGACTATTAAACTGCTTTACTGACTTTATTACAGGAGCTTGTTGAATAATCTCAGGATTTTGCATAAGAAAATTTCGTCGTTCAGTTACAAAAGTTTTGATTTCTGCAACCGATTTGTGGTACATCTCCATACTGTATAACTTTTTTGGATCCTGTTCAACCAAATCTGAAATTAGTGTATCAATCTCATCGACAATTGAATCAATCAGTTCAGGTTGCAGGCTTTTATCCAAAATTGTTCGGTAGTGAGCCAGGTAACGTTGGCGGTATTCCGGAATGTTTAATAATTTATATAAAAGAGGAAAATCTGCTTCAGCAGCATTTTTAAAGGGATACCAGATAGAACTTGAAGCATATTTGAGCTGAAAAGTAGAATTCCCATCGTATTCCAGTGTGTTTAAACGATCATCATCAGGATTGAAATAAATTAAATAATCGTCTTTTCCTTTATTAATATAACTGTCATCGTCAGTAAAAATATTTTCGATGGCAAGAAACCAAAGTATTGCATCAACATCGAAGTATTTTTTTGTATTATCAAGATTATTAGCCGTAGCTTGATAAAGTGCATAACAGGCATCTACAAGATATTGCCAAGGATTTTCAACATCGCCCGATTTGAGTGTGTAATATTCCTGATAAGTTAAGGTATCCTTTCCAAGATATTTTAGGGCAGAATTACCTCCCCACTTTATCGATTTGGTAACATTGTCTTCAGCATATGCCCGATAAAATGCACCATCATTATCCGGAAACCATTCTTCTAAAAAGGTTTTATCCTGATGCTGACCATTTACATAAATTCCCCAATTTTCTCCGTTTATTATTAATTGAATGTAATTTGCTTTGGCAATCGGTATATATTTGGATGCCACCCTCCCATAAATAACTTCCCTCATAAACGACGGATCGAGATATCCATTGTTAAACCGTAAATTTTTATACCCTTCAACAAGAAGATCCTCGTCTACATAATCAATTTCCAGTTTAAATGATTTTTTGTCGTTGTAGAGAATCCCTAGATAAGAAGAGTGTCCCCGAAACCTTACGCCAATTTCTCCTATCAAAACATCATTATATTTCAGAGTAGCAACAATTGGTATTTCTGATTCATAATTCTCAGTTAATTGTTCCCAATAATTCTCTTGTGCAAAAAGAAGTTCAACTTTTGCAATGTTTGATAGCTGATAGAATTCCGGTGCAGTACTTTGTCCACGATATAATATGTGTTCATTCTCCAAAAAGTTATATTCCAGAGGCAGTGTTTGAGCCACAACACTTACCCAAACCAAAAGAAAAAACAACATTATTCGAAACTTCATTTTTGACTTTTTGTGTGCGCTCTCAAAGATAAGATATTTGCTTACACAAGAATTCTAAAGGTAGTTTATAAAGAAAAAAGTTTTCTTTCCTTCCAGTCATAATCAAAATGTTAGCATTTTATAAACATTTGTAGCAAGTTACAACGATATACTCCCAATATTCTACGCTATTGTTTATCTTGCATCAAAATCAAAGAATTTAACAGACTTAAAGAAAAGATAGTATGAATCCACAGGCAGCTGAACTGAATACCATTATACAGGAGAAAAATCCGATTGTTTTTGAAATGCTTTCGGAGCGGGGAAAGAACATTTTCTTCCCCAAAAAAGGTATCCTGGGACAAACGGCCGAAGCAAAAGGAACCAGGATAAACGCTACAATCGGTGCTGCCATCGAAGATGATGGTTCACCAATGCGTTTGGAAACCATTGCTTCTAAAATCAATCTCGATCCTTCGTTGGTTTTTCCGTACGCCCCCAGTTTTGGGCGCCCCGATATCCGCGCTAAGTGGAAAAGTATGATTTATGAGAAAAATCCATCGCTAAGTGGAGTGGAATTGAGCCTGCCCGTTGTAACCAATGCGTTAACTCATGGAATCAGTATGGCAGGTTACATGTTTTGTGATCCTCAGGATCAGGTGATTGTTCCCGATTTGTTTTGGGGAAACTACAACCTCACTCTTACCAACATGTACGGCTCGCCGATCGTAAAATTCAACCTTTTTAAGAATGGAGGTTTCGATCTCGAAGCTTTTGAAGCCAAACTAAACGAGGGTGGAATTGGCAAAAAAGTAGTAATTCTTAATTTCCCTAATAATCCATCGGGTTATACACCAACTTCTGAAGAACAAGACGCTATTGTAGCTATTATTAAAGCTTCTGCTGACAAAGGAAATAAAATTGTAGCCATTACCGACGACGCTTATTTCGGACTGGTGTATGAAGAAGGAATTGCCGAAGAAAGCATTTTTGCGCCATTGAGCCAATTGCACGAAAATGTGTTAGCGGTAAAAGTAGATGGAGCGACCAAAGAAGATTATGTTTGGGGTTTCCGGGTTGGTTTTGTTACTTATGGTATTAAAGGAGGCGATGCGGCACTTTATGGCGCGCTCGAATCAAAAACAGCCGGAGCCATTCGTGGTAATATTTCCAATGCTGCCAACATTTCTCAATCCTTGTTGCTTTCGGCTTTCGAAAGCCAGGAATACGCCGATCAGAAAAAGGCAAAATATGCGATCATGAAACGCAGATACGATGCTGTTAAAGCAGCGCTTGCAGATGAAAAATACAAAGAGTATTTCGTAGCGATTCCTTATAACTCGGGGTATTTTATGTGTGTAAAACTTGCCGAAGGATTGAATGGTGAGGAAGTTCGCCAGGTGTTAATCAGTAAATACAGCATTGGCCTGATTAGTTTGGGTAATGTATTGCGTGTAGCGTTTTCAGCGGTAGCGGCATCGGATGTAAAAGAAATGTTTGAAGGAATTTACAACGCATGCAGGGAGTGCAAGAAATAGTCTCAGTGATCCGCCACTGCTTAAAATAAAAGAGCCGGTTTGAATACAAACCGGCTCCTTTATTTTGCTAATCCAATAGTTCTTCAAGTTTTGAAGAAGAAATCATTTCCACTCCTAGCTTTTTCCAGTCCTCAAAAGGTAGTGCAATATTCGGTAGCTCTTTAATGGCATCTTCAACAACAAGAATGCGATCTACCCTTTGAGACAAACCCACTACGGCATCATTTACACAAACATTAGTCGTAACGCCAAATACAATCACGGTTTTGGGATTGATAATCTTCACAATCTCTTCCGTGTAAGGATTCCCTGCAAAAACATCAAAAGCATCCTTTCTGATCACAATATTTTTGCTGTGCATGATCCCTTCCAGCGAAAGATTTTCGTTGTTCCAATCCACAACAAATGGAGATATCGGTTCAGTTTCGCTAACGTATTCCGCGCCTTTAGTGTTAGCCATGCAATGTTCCGGGAAAGTGGTGATAAAATCGGGCTGATCGGAAAGTTCCGCAGACTCAGTATAATGAAAATCTGCGGTATTTACCACCCGAATATTATTTTCAGCAGCGATAGAAAGTATTTTTGCCCAAACAGGCTTTAACAGCTCGGCACCAGGAACATACAATTTACCTTCGGGCTCAACAAAATCAATTTGTGTATCTACATTCCAAAATAGTATATCATTTCTCATAACTCCTCTTTGAATAATTGCATTAAAGTTATCCTGTTTTCTGCAAAAAGACACAAAAAAACCCTGAAGTAACTTCAGGGCTGTATATTAGTCTTCAATTCCCAATTTTATAAAATCAATAAATTCCTGATCATCGAAAGTGGTACCCATGGTAAACTCAGTTCCGTCGGGTTTAATTATCACATGGTAAGGAATACTGTTCGTACCATAATTTGAAATCTGAATATCCAGATTCTTCTTTCCAAGTGTTTTCAACACTGTTCCGTCAGCTGTGGTAACCCAATCGCTTGCATCCAGTTTTGTCCGATCATCATCGTACAAACCAATAATGACATATTTCTCCGATAACAATTTCATTACTTCAGGATTTAACCAGACTGAATTCTCCATTTTTTTACAGTTTGCGCAAGCGTGACCTTTAAATACCACAAAGGCGGGTTTCCCCTGTTCTTTTGCACAAGCCATTCCCTGTTCGAAATCGAAATAACCCGTCAGGCCATTAGGTAAATGCAGCTTTTCGCCATACTTGGCAGGGCCGCATTCCGCTTGAGTTGAACCTGTTTGAACTGTTCCGTAAGAAGTCCCCATCATTACCGGATGAACACTTGGCGGAGGAATCAAGGATGAGATAGATTTTAACGGGGCACCGAAAAGTCCAGTAAAGAGATAGAGAACAAAAACGAAAGTTGCTACCGATAAGAAAAATCTTCCGACTCCAACATAAGGCAGATCGCTATCGTGTGAAAACTTGATTTTGCCAAGAAAATACATTCCCAAAAGAAAGAAAAGTACAATCCAGATTGAAAGATAAATTTCACGACTAATCAGTTCGAAACCATACACCTGGTCAATATTACTCAGGAATTTTAAACCAAATGCCAGCAGGATAAATGCAAAAACTACCTTAATACTATTAAGCCAGCTACCTGATTTTGGCAATTTGCTTAATGCTGACGGGAAAATAGCCAGCAAAGCAAACGGGGTTCCAAATGCTAGTCCAAAGAAAAACATACCAATTAGAGGCCTGATTCCACCATCCTGAACAGCTTGTATAATTAGCGCTCCGATAAACGGTCCTGTACAAGAAAAAGAGACAATTACAGTAGTAAGTGCCATAAAGAATGCGCCAACCAAACCACCTTTATCGGATTTGGCATCGGTTTTATTTACCAGACTACTTGGAAGTACCATCTCGAATGCACCAAAAAAGGAAATGGCAAAAACCAGGAATAATCCAAAAAATAAAACATTCGGAATCCAGTGTGTACTTAAAATATTCCCCACATTCGGACCGAAAAGCCCAATGGAAAACAGCGCTCCGAGTAAAGTAAAAATCGCTACAATCGATGCACCAAAAAAGATTCCGGTACGAATTGATTTTCCACGATTTTCGCTCCCACGCATAAAAAATGACACGGTCATCGGGATCATTGGAAATACACAGGGTGTAAGAATAGCGGCAAAACCAGCCAATGCAGAAATCAGAATAAACAACCAGATGGATTGTCCCCCGGTTGATTCCGGCCCGGATGTATTTATTTCTTTTTGCACTTCAACTTTCTCTGTGGCAGCCTTACCTTCGTTAAAGGTAAACGAGAACTCGGTTTCTTCAGGGGGAGTACAGGTTTCGTCGCTGCAACTCATAAAGAGAACATAACCGTTTATCTCCACTTCGTCATCCGATTTCAATCTGATTTTTTGTGTAAACGTTGCCTCCCCGTTAAAATAGCCAACATTCATTTGGAAACTCTGATCGAAATGAATTTCAGGTTCCGGCACTTTTTGCAATGGACCAACAAAATCAAACAATGTAGAATCACCATAGACAAAAGCGGTTGCAATTGGGCCTCCTTCAGGGAGGTCGGTATCATACAAATGCCAGCCACGGTCTATCGTTGCGTGAAATATCAAATCCACGTCCCGACCGTTTTGTTTGGAATCAAAATCCCATTTGGTCGGATTGACTATTTGCGCCTGTAAAATCAGGCTCGAAATAATTAGCGTAAAAGCCAGTACAAGTTTCTTCATTTTAAAATTGAAAATATATGAAGTTCAAAAATATGTAATATTGGTAATACATCCATAAACAAAATGTAATCCATTTAGTTTGCCACAAATATTCGATAATTGAACAAATTAATATGTAACCTAGGTGACAAAAATGACGATTGACACAATCATAAAAAAAAGCCGCTCAAATCATGAACGGCTTTCTTTTTCAAATGATAATTTCTTCCATATTCTCGTCGTAAAAATGATACTCGAGATATGTTAAAGCACTGTTGGCTTCTACATTCACCCATCTGTAATATTCCTTAAACCATTTGATCCGCTGACTTTTTAATCCTTTTGTAAGGTAAGCCGCCATGTATGGATGAACTTTTAAATGCAGTTTTTTCTTATTTAGCTCTTTCAGAGCGTAACGTACTTTGCCGTTTAATTCGTCGGCAAATAAGATAGAAGGCACTATTTTACCACTTCCTCCACAAGTCGGACAACTTTCGGCCGTTTCAATATTTTCCTCCGGTCGAACACGTTGTCGGGTAATCTGCATCAGGCAGAATTTGCTTAATGGTAAAATGTTGTGCTTAGTTCGGTCGTTTGCCATCACCTCCTTCATGTGTTCATTCACTTTCTGGCGGTTTGCGGCAACATGCATGTCGATGAAATCAATAACAATGATTCCACCCATGTCTCTCAACCGTAATTGTCTTGCAATCTCGTTACAGGCAGCCAGGTTTACATCCAGGGCATTTGATTCCTGGTCATTTCCTGCTCTGGCCCGGTTCCCGCTGTTCACATCGATAACATGAAATGCTTCGGTGTGTTCTACAATTAAATAGGCACCATCTTTAAATGAAACGGTTTTGCCAAATGATCCTTTGATCTGTTTTTCGATTCCGTAATGTTCGAAAACCGGCTGTTTTCCGCTGTAATACTTGACAATTTTACGTTTGTCAGGTTCAATGCTGCCTATATAATCAGCAATTTCCTCAGAGGCGTTTCGGTCGTTTACTATAATACTGCTGAAATCAGAATGATAGATATCACGCAGCAAGGCAGTAGTTCGATCCATTTCGCCAACAATCAGCGAGGGTGCCTGTACTTTTCCAAGCTTGTTGAACGACGATTCCCATTTATCGACCAAACGACGGAGTTCCTGATCGAGCTCCGCTACTTTTTTACCTTCGGCTACTGTTCGAACAATTACCCCGTATTTACGGGGTTTGATGCTTTGAATCAATTTCTTTAACCGGCTCTTTTCCTCGTTTGATTTAATTTTCTGCGATACAGAAATTTTGTCGCTAAACGGGATCAGAACCATGTTTCTCCCTGCAATAGAGATTTCGGAAGTTAACCGGGGACCTTTTGTAGATATTGGTTCTTTTGCCACCTGAACCAGAATCTTTTGTCCCACTTTTAACAGTTCATTTACTTTACCTTCTTTGTTAATGTCGGGTTCTGATTGAATCCGTGCAATAGAAGAAATCCTGTTTTTCCGGGATGCGGCAATTCGCAGAAATTTGTTTAGGGTTGCGAATTGCGGCCCCATGTCAAGGTAATGTAAAAAAGCATCTTTGCTGTAGCCTACATCGATAAATGCGGCATTTAAACTGGGCATTATTTTCTTTACTTTACCGAGGTATATATCCCCGACAGCAAATTTTGCCCCGCTTCTTTCTCTCGTTAATTCTACAAGCTTTTTATTCTCAAGTAAGGCAATAACAATTTCGGATGGAGTTACATCAATAATTAAATCGCTACTCACAACCTTAATTTTAAAAAGCTTTTATTATTAATACTACTATTTAAACAGATTAAACCTAAAGCAATAAATGCTTTAGGTTTAATCATATCGCTCAAGAATTTTATCTTAATAAAACTCTATTTCTTTTTCTTGTGCCTGTTTTTACGCAACCTTTTTTTGCGCTTATGAGTGGCCATCTTGTGTCTTTTTCTTTTCTTACCGCTTGGCATAACTCTTATTTTACTTGGTTTTTAACTTTAGAAACAAATGTTTTTGCTGGCTTGAATGAAGGAATATTGTGTGCTGGAATGATAATAGTAGTGTTTCTAGAAATATTCCTAGCAGTCTTCTCAGCTCTTTTCTTCACAACAAAACTACCGAAACCACGGAGGTATACATTTTTCCCGTCTACTAATGAGTCTTTAACTGTTTCCATAAAAGCCTCAACTGCTTTTTGTACGGTCACTTTTTCAATTCCAGTTTCTTTCGAAATTTCATTTACAATATCTGCCTTAGTCATCTCTTAAAATATTTAATTTTCAATGTATTAATCGTTTTTATACGAGTCTGCAAAAATAAAAATAATTTAAAAACCGGAAAGCATTTCAAATAATTTATTTTTGTTTTTGTCAAGATTTTAAATGGGTTACAACGAAAATGCAGGATTTTACAACGACTTTATACAATTGGTACCACCTCAATAAACGTGATCTTCCATGGCGTGAAACCGACGATCCATACAAAATCTGGATATCAGAAATCATTCTTCAGCAAACCAGGGTAGCGCAGGGAATTGCTTACTATCAGCGTTTTACAGAACATTTCCCAACAGTACACAAACTCGCATCTGCTAGCGAAGATGAAGTTTTAAAACTCTGGCAAGGGCTGGGTTATTACTCCAGGGCAAGGAATTTACATAGTGCAGCCCGTTCCATCGTTGAGGAATACAGTGGAATTTTTCCGAATACTTTCGATAAAATAATTCGTTTAAAAGGAATAGGTCCATATACTGCCGCTGCCATCGCATCTATTGCTTTTTCGATTCCAAAAGCCACGGTAGATGGTAACGTGTATAGGGTGTTGTCACGCTATTTTGGAATTGAGACACCAATAAACTCAAATGCCGGGAAGAAAGATTTTACTCAAATGGCAGAAGAGTTGCTCGATAAAAAGGATCCGGGAACTTTCAACCAGGCATTAATGGAATTTGGCGCTCTTCAGTGTGTTCCCAAAAAACCGGATTGCAAAAGTTGTCCACTGTCAGAAAGTTGTGCGGCACTGGCTTCAAAATCCGTTGACCGTTTACCCGTTAAAGAGAAAAAAACAAAGCAGACTGAACGCTTCTTTTATTATTATTTAATGGAGAATGGGGAAACTATTTACCTGGAAAAAAGATCAGAAAACGATATATGGAAAAATCTTTATCAATTGCCTTTGGTTGAAGAACCTTCTCAATTATCGGATACAGAGATAATGAGTAAACCTGTTCCGTTTATTATTAATGGTAGAGTAAACCTGGTTGCTGTAAGCGAAAGGAAAAAACATATTTTGAGCCACCAGATAATTTGGGCATGGTTAATTAGGATTGAAATTTTGGACAACACCGAGATTAGGAATGGGCTGATACCGGTAAATAAAAAAGATATTTCTAAATTTGCTGTACCCAGGTTAATGGAGTTGTTTTTTAACGAATTTGAATTGAATGTTTAAATACATAAAAAAAAATCATTAATGTTAACCTTAAAAATTAAAGATCATGTCAGTAAATAAAGTTATTCTGGTTGGAAATGTTGGTCGCGATCCTGAGATTCGACACCTTGACAATGGGGTTGCCGTAGCGAATTTTCCGCTGGCAACTTCAGAAAGTTATACCGCAAAAAACGGTGAAAAAGTTACTACCACCGAGTGGCACAATATTGTTCTGTGGAGAGGTTTAGCCGATGTAGCCGAGAAATACGTAACAAAAGGGAGGCAACTCTACATAGAAGGAAGAATCAGAACCCGTTCTTACGACGATAAAGACGGTGTTAAAAAGTACGTTACCGAGATTTATGGCGATGTTATGCAAATGCTGGGGTCTAAATCTGACAGCCAGGGAACCGACAACCAAAGTACAATGCAAAGTTCTTCAGGTCAAACTCCCCAGGTGAACGAACCTGATCTGGAAGAGCCGGAAGGAGATGATGATTTACCGTTTTAATTCAAAATAAGTTAGTTTGGAAAATGATCCTCGAATGGCGACTGCCATTTTAAACGGTTGGACAATCGAATTTCATCCCCTTACTCTTGGAGTAATTATATCCTTGATTATTGTTTTATTGCTGCTACTGACTTCGGCGCTAATCAGTGGCTCGGAAGTTGCCTATTTTTCACTAAGCCCTTCAGACAAGGGAAAGCTGAAGAAAAAAAGTAAAACAAATGAACGCGTACTTCAGAATCTGGAGAAACCGGAAACTCTGTTGGCTACCATTCTGGTCACAAATAATTTTGTGAATGTTGGTATTATTATTCTGACTGCATATATTTCGAATAACCTCATCTCTTTTGTAAATGCTCCGGTATTGGAATTTATTTTCCAGGTGGTGCTGATTACTTTCTTTCTGCTGTTGTTTGGTGAAATTATACCAAAGGTTTATGCAACACATTTTGCTCTACGCTTTGCAAAAACGATGGCTCTCCCGTTGCAAACACTGTCTAAAATTTTTAAACCGATCAACTCTTTACTCATCTATTCAACAGGATTTGTAAACAAAAGGATGCAAAAGCACAGGAAAAATATTTCGATAGACGACATTTCACAGGCGCTGGAGCTTACTTCGCAGCATGAACTGTCAGAAGAAAAGGATATCCTTGAAGGCATCGTAAAATTCGGGAATAAGAATGTGAGTGAGATTATGAGACCAAGAGTGGATGTGGTTGCCCTGGATATTAAGACTGAATTCGACGAAGTAATCAAAATAATTAATGATTCCGGCTACTCGCGAATCCCGGTTTACATCGACAGCTTTGACAATGTAAGCGGAATTCTTTACATCAAAGATTTACTGGCCCACAGTCATAAAACAAAAGCGTTCAAGTGGCAAACGCTCATACGACCTCCGTTTTATGTACCTGATACGAAAAAGATAAGTTCTTTGCTCGAAGAGTTTCAGAAAAATAAAATTCACCTTGCTATTGTAGTAGATGAATATGGTGGTACTTCGGGTATTGTGACACTCGAAGATATTCTCGAAGAAATTGTTGGAGATATCAGTGATGAATTCGACGAAGAAGAACACTTCTTTACTAAAATTGATGAAAATACATTTGTGTTTGACGCTAAAGTTCTGTTGGGTGATTTTTACCGGATCACCAATTGTGACGATACTGTTTTTGATGAAGTAAAAGGAGATGCAGACACACTGGCAGGATTAATTCTTGAACTAAAAGGTGCGATTCCGAAACAAAATGAAGAAATCAAGTGCAAGCAATTTGTATTCACCATCAAACAGGTCGACAACCGTCGTATTAAAGAAATCAAGGTCAGTATCAAATAAATAGGTTGTAAGGCCGTTTTAAGCCAAAGGAATTCAACATGCGAATCTGGAAGATGTTACTTATTCTATTTCTTTTTGCAGGATGCAACGAACACTACACACCTAAACCCCGTGGTTTCTTTCGGATTGATTTTCCCCAAAAATCATATCACGAACTACAGGGAAATTATCCGTATTCATTTGAAGTTCCGGACTATTCCATTATTGAAAAAGACTCAAAAAATCCAAATGAACCCTATTGGATCAATGTTGATGTTCCGGAAAATAAGGCAGAGTTGCATATTTCGTATTATAATCTGCAAAATAAAACAAAACCAACAAGCCAACTTTTATTCGAGTTGATGGAAGAAACCCGCAGTCTTGCATACAAACACAGTATCAAAGCTGATGCAATTGATGAGCAGATCTTTATGAATCCAGGAACAAAAGTGTACGGAACGATCTACAACATAAAAGGGAATGCCGCATCTCCCATGCAGTTCTTTCTCACCGACAGCACTTCTCATTTTTTACGGGGAGCACTCTATATAAGCGAAGTACCGGATATCGATTCGCTGCAACCGGTCATCGATTTTCTTGAACCTGATTTAATCCGCCTGATCGAAACAACACGCTGGAGATAAATGGGGTTCTATCGTAAAATAGAAACAAATGATGGTTTAATCGGGATTTGGAAACTGGAAGAGAAACCGGAAGAACTACTCAATCAAGTTCAGCTTTCAACAAACGAAACCTTACGATTTAGTCAAATTAAATTTGAAAGAAGACAAGCCGAATTTTTAGCCACACGCTTGTTATTGAACAAACTTTTAGATGCTCACGTCCGGATTGGATATGAGGAAAACGGGAAGCCATTCCTGAAAGATCACTGCAAAAACATCAGCATTTCGCATTCAATCAATTTTGTATGTGTTTTTATTTCTAAAAAGAACATTGGAATCGATGTAGAACTTTCCACTCGCCCCATTGACCGGGTTGCCAACCGTTTCCTTCATCCCAATGAATTGGAATATATTTCCGGTTTGAGGAATCCTCAACTGGCAAAAATTGCATATTGGGCAGCAAAAGAAGCTATTTTTAAATGCTCACCGGAACAAGGAATTGAATTCAGCAAGCAAATACAAATCGACCATTTTGATCCGGAGACAGAGAAACAATTCTCAGCCAAACTCATATTTTCTGAAAAAATTTTAAATTATCACCTTGTTTGTGAGCAAATTGAGAACAATGTTCTGGTATATTGTGTTGAAGAATAAAATAAAGTCAACCTGAATCGGGTAATCTAATTGCTAACACTCACATTTTAATTGGATGAAACAAGCTCAAAGTCAAATACTGGTCATTTTTGGTGCTTCCGGTGACCTTACAAAAAGGAAATTAATACCTGCGCTTTTCGAACTGTACAAACAAAAAATGATTCCTGAAAATTTCGCGGTTTTGGGTGCATC
>DAOPJR010000018.1:15929-24783 GCA_035399765.1 Draconibacterium sp.
AGACTGCACAGGAGCTAAATAAAGAACTAACAAATTATTTTTCAGAAGATCAGATTTACCGAATCGATCACTACCTGGGAAAAGAGACCGTGCAGAATATGTTGGTCACCCGTTTTTCGAATGGCATTTTCGAGCCACTCTGGAACCGGAGATACATTGAACGCATTGAAATAACCGCAGCCGAGAGTCTGGGAGTTGAAGAACGCGGAGGTTACTACGATCATTCCGGGGCCTTGCGTGATATGATCCAAAACCACCTGTTACAGGTAACCGGATTTGTTGCAATGGAACCACCAGTAGTCATTGAAGCGGATGCCATTCGAAACGAAATATTAAAGGTTTTTCAGTCGCTGAGGGTAATGCGGGAACACGAAGTACCAATGAATGTTATTCGTGGTCAGTATACTTCTTCAAAAATTTCCGGGAAAACGGTTCCAGGCTACCGCGAAGAAAAAGGTGTTGACCATTTATCCAGAACGGAAACTTTTGTGGCTATGAAATTTTTCGTCGACAACTGGCGCTGGGCGGGTGTTCCCTTCCTGGTTCGAACCGGGAAAAAATTACCAACACGGGTTACCGAAATAGTAATCACCTTTAAAAAAGTACCACACCATTTATTTGGTACTTCTGAAGAGCAAGGTCACAACCAGTTGATCATTCGTATCCAACCTGATGAAGGAATTCTACTCAAATTCGGGATGAAAACTCCGGGTGCCGGATTCAAAGTTCAGAATGTGAATATGGATTTTCATTATACTGATTTGGCCGATACTAAAGTTCCTTCAGCTTACGAACGACTCCTTCATGATTGCATGATTGGTGATGCCACTTTGTATGCAAGAGGTGACGCAGTTGAAAAAGCATGGGAATTTGTTCAACCCATTATTAATGCATGGGATAGTAATCCTGACATTCCGATCTACGGTTATCCTGCAGGAACATGGGGACCTGAAGAAGCAGAAAGACTGGTGGTTCACGGAAACTGGAGATACCCCTGTAAAAACCTGACCAACGACGGACTGTATTGTGAGCTTTAAATAATCTGTATATATTTGGAAATAAGAACATCATGACAAATGGAAAACATTACTGAAGTCAAAATATACAAGAATCCAAAAAAAGTTTACAATGCAATAGCAAAAAGCATTTTGAAACTTACAACTGAATCCAATCAAAAGATTTTTGACATTGCCTTGTCTGGCGGAAACTCACCAAAAGGCTTGTTCAAAAAAATGAGTAAAAAATACCACGACCAGATACCGTGGGAAAAGATTCATTTCTGGTGGGGCGACGAACGTTGTGTAACACCCGACAATGACCAGAGCAATTACAAAATGGCTGTTGATTACCTGTTTTCAAGAATCGAGATTCCTAAAAATAATATTCACCGGATTCGGGGAGAAGAAGACCCGGAGAAGGAAGCCAAACGATATTCGAAGGAATTAACCGACACCTTGAATTCGAGAGGGAAAGACCCTGTTTTTGATCTAATAATTCTCGGCCTCGGAGAAGATGGGCACACTGCATCCATTTTCCCTGACCAGATTGAGTTGCTTGAAAGTGATACAATTTGTGCCGTTGCAGAACATCCACTAACCGGACAAAAAAGAATTACAATTACCGGTCATGTTTTAAACAATTCTAACCGTATATTTTTTCTTGTTACTGGAGAAAACAAGGCAATGCGCGTTTCTGAAATCATGAACGACAACGAAGCCGCCAAACTGTTACCTGCCTACTACATTGCACCCAAAAATGGTGAATTGATCTGGTTTCTTGATGAAGAAGCAGCTACTCTAATCTCGTAGCTATTCAACCGGCTTTAGTCCAAGAACATTTTCGGCAAACTTTTCTGTTTCAGCAATTACCTCATCCACACAGCCCGATGTCAGTTCACAGGCTATAACATGTTGACCTGCTTCCGGAAATGCTTTCTTTACTTTTTGTGATGGAGGCGTTCCCAGTTCGTCAAACATCTTCAGCATTGCATCCACTCTTACCGTTTCATCCTGGTGTTCTTCGTCCTTGTAATAATATCCAAGAAACACAGGAGCAGTTACGTTTTTAAATGTATTCTTGGTCATGGTTGCCTCAACCAACTGCTGCAAATAAACTACTGCTTCCAACCGGTATTTACAATTCCAGTACTGGCAATCTTTCGAATCAAAATCTTCGTTTGTAATCCGGTATTTACTTCCAACCACTTTTCTGCCAATTTGCAACCCCCATGGTTTTGAGAGAATAAAAGCAGTACTGTTATTGATTTTAATATTTGGCGAATACATAATCAGAGCTGACACATATTCAGGAAAATCGGCTGCAAGTTGCAAACTTAAAGTTCCACCGGTTGAAGTACTCATTATAATTACCTTTTTCCCCAGGCTGCGAGCCACCATTAAAGCTTCTTTAGCCGAAGCCCAAAGTTTGTCGGGGGTCATATCCAGCAATGCATCGTCAGTTATCAGGCCGTGATCCCACAAACGGGGAGCATATAAATTATATCCAAATTTTTTGGCAAAATCTACATTAGCCGGATAACCTTCGTACCAGGATGCTGAAAAACCATGCAGATATAAAACACAATATTCGGTTCGCTCATGTACAGAATCATTTGCCCAGAAAATACGGGATTCGTTGTCGGGCTTGATCGAATATGCAGCCTCCTTTTTTTCGATATACGATTCCACCGTATTTACATTGGCAGAAACAGATGGTAAATCTTTATTCAACTCTGGCTTGGGTGGTTTGGGCCCAAGCAAATATGCAGCAATTATTACAACCAGAAGAATAAGTAAAAACCGTTTAATGCGTTTCATATTTTTACATTTAGTAATGGAAAGATACAAGAGATTGTGTAACATCTCCAAAAGTTGTGTTCATTTTCTTCGTCCTTTCAAAAATCGATGATCAATTGTGTAGCCTCCATTTGAATAGTGTCTTGCACAAAATTCGAAAGTGTCAGTCCCAGCAAACGGATTCCTTTGGAGAAGCCATCTTCGTGATACAATAACTTTTTTGTTTCTTCCGAGAATTGACTTTTCGATTGAAACCATGAATCAACTGTTCTGCTTCGCGTATGCTGCTCAAAATCAGCATATTTATATTTTAATGTCAATGTCTTAGCTTTTACCTGGTCTTTCATTGCCCTCTCCCACACCTTTTCAGAAATTCTTATCAACTCAGTTTCAAGCTGATCCATTTCAAAAATATCATGTAAAAAAGTGTCTTCAGCACCTACGGATTTTCTCTCACGATACGGTTCAACCAGCCTTTTATCCTCGCCCCGGCAAATCTCGTAGTAATAATTTCCTGCTTTCCCAAACATCTGAACCAGTTCGAGCCGGTCAATCTTTCGAAGATCCCGTCCGAACCAAACCCCTATTTTGTTGAGTTTGCCTGCAGATACTTTTCCAATGCCATAAAACTTCCTTATTTCAAGTTCATCTATAAACTGTTGGGCTTCCTGAGGCGTTACAACAAAAATTCCATTGGGTTTATTCACATCGGAAGCTACTTTTGCCAGAAACTTATTGTACGAAACTCCGGCAGACGCGGTCAAACCGGTTTCTTCCAAAATTTGCTTTTTGATTGCTTTGGCAATTAAAGTTGCTGATGGTCTTCCTTTTTTAGCATAGGTAACATCCAAATAAGCTTCATCCAGCGATAGCGGTTCCACTAAATCGGTGTACTCATAAAATATATTTCTGATCTGATTTGAGATCTCTTTATATCTGCCGAACCGGGGTTTTACAAAAACTAAGTTGTTACATTTTCTTTTTGCCACTTTTGACGACATGGCAGAACGCACACCGTATTTTCGTGCTTCGTAACTGGCAGCTGCAATCACACCACGGTCACCCGATCCTCCAACTACAACCGGTTTCCCTTTTAATTCAGGATTATCCAATTGTTCAACCGATGCAAAAAAAGCATCCATATCGATGTGAATGATCTTTCGGATATTTTCAACTGCAGTCATGGTCTAAAATTACAAAAAAAGCTGCCCGGGTAATGGACAGCTTTATGCGCAAAGGTATCTAATCAATCTAGTTCATTTCAAGAATTTTAAATTCGGTGCGGCGATTCTGCCGATGTTCCGCTTCTGAACAAGGAATTCCATCGTCGCATTTATTTACCAGCTCAGTTTCGCCGTAGCCTTTGGCAATGATTCTGTCAGCCGATATTCCCTGACGAACAATGTAAGCTACTGCTGAATCAGAACGTTTCTGGCTTAATTTCATGTTATAAGCATCACTTCCACGGCAGTCGGTGTGAGAACCCAGTTCAACTTTCCAACCGGGATTATCCTTCATTACTTTTACCAGTTTATCCAACTCAACAGCAGATTCCGGTAAAATATCCCACTTATCAAAATCGTAATAAATGTTCTCCATAACGAATTTCTGGCCAACTTCTACTTTCTCAACCCACAAGGTATCGCGAATCACGCCAAATGACTTACCAACAGTAGAAATGGTTTTTGAATCATTCATATAACCATCGATGTTCGTACTAACAACATAGGACTGATTTTTTTCCAGCTCTTTCTTAAAAATATTGTCGCTTAATATTGAAGCCACACCTGCAAAAGTGATTTTTGCATTAGGAATCGGTTGCATGGTTTTTCGATCCATAACAACGAGTTCCAGGTCGTAACTTCCCTGCGGTTCTATAATTACTTTATATATGTCGTCGCTACCAACACCACCTGTTTTATTCGAAGAATAATAACCTACTTCTTCATCAGGATGAATGACAAATGCAAAATCATCGCCATCAGAATTTAAATTGGTCAAAGCATTGGGTTCCATAATCCGATCGCCAAGTAAGCCGGCTGCATACAAATCAAGATCTTCTCCATCGCCTCTTCCGTTTGATGCAAATATCAGAATACGATCTCTGAAAATAAACGGGAACATGTCGTTTCCTGCAGTGTTGATTTTATCTCCCAGGTTTACCATATCACCCCAAACACCATCTTTTCTAACTGCCATGTAAATATCTGTTCCACCCAACCCTCCGGATTTGTCAGAGGCAAAATACAAGGTATCGCCGGTTGAAGTAACAGTTGGATGTCCAACCGAGTAAGTAGGATCATTATAAGGTAATTCACCTACTATTGTCCATACATTGCCTTGTTTTTTGGCAATTATTACCTGTAAACGAATTTCTGCTTTCTGATATACCTTATTTCTTACCTCAGGATTTTCGAAATTACTTAATGTTACAAATAGTTCACCGGTTGCAGGACAATATGCTACCGGCCCTGTGTGATAACCATCGCTGAGGTCAACCAACTCAGGGGTTTTAACAGAGCTTGTTATATTTCCTTTTGCATCGCTGTTTACTGAAAAAAGGTTGTAATAGATTTTCTTCGTATCACCACTATTCAGTTTCTCAATTTCTTCATTTGTATATGCCGAGAACCAAAGTTCATTTCCAACAAAGGCAGGACCAAAATCGCTTTGTGTTGTATTTAAATCGGTCTTTTCCGGTTGAAGTGTAACCATCTTTTCGAAGAACACACATTTGTTTTGCGCACTCAACATAAATGGAATTACGCCCATAAAAACAAGTAAAAGTCTTTTCATTATGATTGAATTTAGGATTATCAGCCGCTACAGTACTAATATAATGCCAAGAAGTTTCTAAACCTTTATCTACAAACCGTTTGTTTTGTTAAGAAGCAACCCTCAGGGCATTTATTATCAACAAGTTAGTTAATTTATTTAATATATCAAGCATTTAAAGTAAGCAGTACTACATTTTCAACATGGTGAGTGTGAGGGAACATATCAACAGGTTGAATTTTCTCAATTTGGTACAATTCGTCCATCAATGCGAGGTCCCGTGCTTGTGTTGCCGGATTACAGCTAACATAAACTATTTTATCCGGCTGCATTTTTAAAATCGTATTAACAACATCACTATGCATTCCAGCCCGGGGTGGATCTGTGATCAACACATCCGGACGACCATGTTTAACAATAAAATCTTCGTTTAATATATCTTTTATATCGCCTGCATAGAAAGTTGTATTATCAATCTGGTTGATTTCGGAATTAACTTTTGCGTCTTCAATTGCTTCCGGAACATATTCAATTCCCACTACTTTCTTTGATTGACGGGCAACAAAATTTGCAATGGTACCGGTACCTGTGTACAAATCGTATACTGTTTGAGAACCATCCAGTCCGGCAAAATCGCGAGCTATCTTATATAAATTATAAGCCTGTTCAGAGTTGGTCTGATAAAAACTTTTCGGTCCGATCTTAAACTTCAAACCTTCCATCTCCTCCATGATATGATCACGGCCACTGAATAATTCAATCTCCTGATCAGTAATGGTATCATTTCCTTTTGAATTGATCACATACATAAGGGAAGTAATTTCCGGAAACGTTTCTTTTAAAGTCTCCATCATTGTAACCCGAAGTTTTTTATCCTCATAAAAGAAAGAAAGGATGGCCATTAACTCACCGGTAGAAGTTGTCCTGATTATTAAGGTTCTTAAGAAACCTTTCTGTTCCTTGATATCAAAAAAACTGATACCATTTTCCACTGCGTAATCATAAATAAAATTCCGAATCTGGTTTGATGGATCGGGCTGAAGCCAGCATTTATTTATTTTGATAACTTTATCAAACAAGCCGGGAACATGAAAGCCTAATGCATTGTTTTTCTTTATCTTATCACCTGTTTCAATCTCATCATATGAGAGCCATCGTTTATTGGAAAAAGTAAATTCAAGCTTGTTACGATAAAACGTATTCCGCTCAGAACCTAAAATAGGATCAATTTTATCGAACTTTAGTTTACCAATGCGCTTCAACTGATCCTCAACCTGTTTATGTTTATAATACAATTGCTTATCATAAGGTAACATTTGCCATTTACACCCCCCACAAACCCCAAAATGCTCACAAAAAGCATCAATCCGATCTTTGCTGTACTCTTTAATTTCTTTTACAAAAGCTTCCTGATAGCGTTTCCTTTTTTTCGTAACCTGCAGATCTACAATATCTCCGGGAATGACATGTTTTGTAAATAATACCATCTCACCTACTCTTGCCACTGCATTTCCTTCAGCACCAATGTCGGTTATTTTGACATTCTCATAAAACGGTTTTTTCTTATTTCTTGCCACCTTCATTACAATTTGCTGCAAATATAATTGAATAATATTACTGGCATTATGATTGATAAAACTGGTCGTTCCCAAATAAAAATAAATATTCCCAACATGGGAAAACGAACCTATTTTATTGAATCAAAAGCAATTTTATGTTTCATTTGATTTTGCATTTAAATGATTTACTTATATTTGTTACTGATTTAATGGTTGGTTTTATTTTCAATAAGTAAAACTAAATAGGGGAAAGCGACTTCTGTATTTATGATTGGTTTTGTGTTTAGGGGTTTGTAAATTATCAATCATCTTCAAAAAGCGTCCATAGTGCTTTCCCCTTCCTTCTTTTACCCGTCAAGGGTAATTTTTTTGTCCATTCGCGAACCTGCAGGTTCTTTCATTAATCTTATATTTGCGGCGTTTATATTCGATTATGATCTCACTTGATAAAATAAATCTGAGTTTTGGGGGCTTTGAATTATTCAAAGAAATTAGTTTTTTGATAAATCCGAAGGATAGAATTGGACTTATAGGTAAGAACGGCGCAGGTAAAACCACCTTATTGAAATTGATTAGCGGAACAGATAGACCAAGCTCAGGCGCAATTGGTGTACCAAAGGATGTGAGCATTGGTTACCTTCCCCAGGAAATGAAGCTCAACGATTCGCGAAGTTTAAGAGATGAAACAACACTTGCTTTCGAAGAATTGATTAATCTCAAAAAAAAGATTGCTGAATTAAATACTGAGATTGCTGAGCGAACAGACTATCATTCGGATGAATACCTGAATAAATTAAATCATTTAAGCGAACTAAATGAACGCTTCCTTTTGATTGGTGGAGACAATTACGAAGCAGAACTTGAAAAAACACTCCTGGGATTAGGGTTTGAACGAAGCGATTTCGATCGTCCTACCTCAGAATTTAGTGGTGGCTGGCGAATGCGTGTAGAGTTAGCCAAACTTCTTCTGCGAAAACCAGATGTTTTCTTGCTGGACGAACCAACCAATCACCTGGATATTGAGTCAATTCAGTGGCTCGAAGATTTTCTTAAGGATTACAAAGGGGCAGTGGTTCTCGTTTCTCACGACAAAGCATTCCTGAACGCCGTTTGTAACCGCACTATAGAAATTTCGTTGGGAAAGATTCTGGACCAGAAAATGAATTACTCAACCTTTGTTCAGTGGAAAGAAGAACAACGCGAAATTAACCTGGCAGCATATCGTAATCAGCAGAAATTAATCGAGGATACCGAAAAATTTATCGAACGGTTTCGTTACAAAGCGACTAAAGCTGTTCAGGTTCAGTCGAGGATTAAACAACTCGACAAACTTGACAGAATTGAAATTGAAGAAGAAGATAATGCGGCACTGAAATTAAATTTCCCTCCTGCACCACGTTCAGGAAGAGTAATTGTTGAAGCTAAAAATATTACCAAATCATACGATAATCTTTTGGTTTTAAACGATATCGATCTGAAAATAGAGAACGGGGAGAAAGTGGCTTTTGTTGGCCGAAATGGTGAAGGAAAAACCACTTTGGCAAGAATTATTATGCAAGAACTGAAACACCAGGGCTCTTTAATACTTGGGCACAACGTTAAAATTGGATACTTTGCTCAGAACCAGGCACAACTTTTAAATGGTGAGTTAACTGTTTTTGAAACCATTGATGAAATTGCAGTTGGAGATATTCGCACTAAAATCCGTGATATTCTTGCCGCATT
>DAOPJR010000018.1:24883-45702 GCA_035399765.1 Draconibacterium sp.
CAGGGTGTGTTAGCATTTATTTCTCCCATTGAATTTGACAACATCGAAACTATTCTTCCTGGAATTTATGAAAGCGGGAAATCACCGCTCCTCCTTGTTCTTGATCAAATTACAGATGTCAGAAATTTTGGAGCCATTGTTCGCTCGGCAGAATGTGCAGGTGTCCAGGCTGTCATTATTCCTGAGAAAGGAATGGCTCGCATTGGGGCAGACGCAATTAAAACATCAGCAGGAGCAATTCACCACTTGCCAATTTGTAAAGTAAAAAACCTTGAACAAACTGTTCGCTATTTGAAAGAATCAGGAGTTGAGATAGTGGCAGCAACTGAAAAAGGAAATACAGTTTATACAAATGCCGTTTTAACCGGCCCGCTGGCAATTATTTTGGGATCGGAAGACACTGGTATCTCAGACAACCTGCTTCGACTGGCTGATCAGCAATTAAAAATACCAATCCTCGGGAAGATTGAATCCTTAAATGTTTCGGTTTCGGCAGCCTTAATGATTTATGAAGCTGTCAGACAGCGAAATTAAGCATGAACCGGTATACTCCGTTTAAATGATTCTTCAAGCGAAATAAATGTTTCGGTACTGGATACTCCGGAGATTTTCTGAATTTGCCCGCTTAAAATGGATTTTAAGTGTTCGTTATCTTTTGCATAAACTTTTATAAAGATAGCATATGCACCTGTTGTATAATGGCATTCAACAATCTCAGGAATCTGCTCCAATCTTTTTACAACATCAGTATACAGGCCACCTTTTTCAAGGAAAACGCCAATGTAGGTACAGGTTTTATAATCAACCTTTTTAGGATCGATATGATAACCTGAACCAACAATTACTCCCAAATCAATCATTCGGTTAACCCGCTGATGAACAGCAGCTCTTGAGATTCCAACTTCTTTGGCAACATCTTTAAAAGGTATTCTGGCATTATTGGTAATAATATCCAGAATTTTTAAGTCCCAATCGTCGAGTGTATTTCGCAATGTCATTTCTTACAATTTTCCATCAAAAATACCAAAACAATAACATTAATCCAACTGACGCCAAATCAATAAACAGAAAAGTAACAAAATGAAAACATTTTAATCGATTGAAACAAAACTACACATTATATTATCATTTTATTAAGATATTCGCTATTTATCTTTCAAATTTCCAATTTTACTCTCATTTATTTTTCTAATTACATATATTCACGTTCAGTTTTTGAGCAAACAGACAGAAATATATTTTATAAAACAGACATTTCAACATTCGAATGCTCTACTTTTTTCAATAGAAAATAGAGTTATCGGCGATGTTGAATTATTAAAATTTCAAACAATGAGAAATACAACAAGTTGGTGGCTGATTTTAGGCTTGATCATCTTAGTTGCCATTTTGGGAATAATTATTCCTAGCGGATTGGGTGAACAAGACCTATCAAATCTGAATGCAGGAGATACTGCCTGGATGCTTACTGCGACAGGTTTAGTTCTTTTGATGACTCCCGGTCTGGCCTTTTTTTATGGCGGAATGATTCAGTCGAAAAACATTATCTCAACCATGTTGCAAAGTTTTATTGCCATGGGTATTGTAAGTATCATTTGGGTAATTGTAGGTTTTAGTATTGCTTTTGGTGATAGTGTTGGATGGAAAGGCTTTGGACTTTTCGGTAATCCCGCCACTTATTTTATGTTCCGTGGTGTTGGCGGAGGAACCAATCCTGATCTGGCTCCGACTTTCCCATTTATGGTTTTTGCCATGTTTCAGCTCAAATTCGCCATTATCACACCGGCTTTGATCACGGGGTCTTTTGCCGGAAGAGTGCGTTTTAGGGCATACATGCTTTTTATGACTCTATTTATCATTTTTATATATGCACCTTTAGCACACTGGACCTGGCATCCGAACGGATTCCTACGCAATTGGGGAGTTCTGGACTTTGCCGGAGGAACAGTAGTTCACATGTCTGCAGGCTTCGCTGCTTTGGCAGGTGCTATATTTCTCGGAAGGAGGAAAGACCCGAATAAAGAAATTAAGCCTGCTAATATTCCTTATATATTACTGGGAGCCGGCATGCTTTGGTTTGGATGGTTCGGATTCAATGCCGGATCGGCACTTGCAGCAAACGATGTTGCAGCCTCAGCGCTGGTTAATACAAACACAGCATCGGCAGCAGCAATGCTCACCTGGATCTTTTATGATGCAGCTCAAGGAAAGAAACCTTCTGCAGTAGGTGCGTCAATTGGACTGGTAGTTGGATTAGTAGCTATTACTCCCGCTGCAGGTTTTGTAACCGTCGGGGCAAGTATTTTCATCGGAGTTATAGCAGCTATGATAAGCAACTATGCTATTACCTTGCGAACCAAATCGAAACTTGACGATACACTCGATGTTTTTCCGGCACATGGAATGGGTGGTATTACAGGAATGATTTTAACTGCTGTTTTTGCAAATGACGTTGGCTTAATTCATGGTGAAATCACCACTTTCTTATTCCATCTGCTGGCATTGGTGATCGTTGGAATATTTACTTTTGGAGGATCATTCTTAATGTACAAAATCACTGACATGATCATTCCTATGAGAATTTCTGCACATGGTGAACGTATTGGCCTGGATATTAGCCAACACGATGAATCGTATAATTTCGTGTATTCTGAAGAATAATGATCTTAACCTTTAGAACAAAAAAGGCCGAATAAACGGCCTTTTTATTTAATTGGAACTTGTCGTTTAAAATCCATTTCAAGCGAAATAAAAGTTTCGGTTCGCGCAATCCCTTCAATGTTCTGAAGTTCTTCGTCAATTATTTGTTTTAAGTGTTTGTTGGTTTTAGTTTGAATCTTCACAAAAATAGCATAAGCACCTGTTGTATAGTGGCATTCCACAATCTCAGGAATCTTTCTCAGCTCCTCCGCCACCTGCGTGTGAAATTTAGCCTTATCCAAATAAATCCCCATGTAAGCGCAGGTATTGTACCCCAGTTTTTGCGGATTCACGATAAACTCACTCCCATGCACTACTCCGATATTAAGCAGGCGCTGAACTCTTTGATGTATAGCAGCACCGGAGACTCCACATTCACGCGCAACCTCCAGAAAAGGTATTCTGGCATTTTTTGTGATCAGTTTTAATATCTTTTCATCCAGCTCATCAATTTCGGCTGGTTTTTCTTCAAAATAATCATTGGATTTCATATTTCAATACTTCCGTGTTAGTTTCAAATTAAAGCACAAATGTATTTAAATATAACAAATTTAAAGCTGTACTGCTAAATAACATGAGATAATCTACAGATTGTAATTTTTGAACATTATTTCCATTTATTTTTGCGCCTGCTATCTAAACATATTTCCCTGCAATTTTTGCAATATCTGTTCCTGAAAGTTGCTGAAAAACACGCAATTCAAATTCCGGGATAACTGCCATAATATGATCAAAAATGTCTGCCTGAACGGCTTCGTATTTCGCCCACTCCTGTTGGTTCGAAAAGACATAAATTTCGATAGGTAAACCTTCTGAAGTTGGCTGGAGTTGACGAACAAGGAAAGTCATGTCCTGATGAACGTGCGGATGCTGGCGAAGATATACTTCGAGGTATTTTCTGAATATGCCAACATTCGTTTGGTGCCGACCACTTATTTTGTCTTCATCTGCCAGGTTTTTACCCTTGTTATATTCACGTAATTCTCTTTCCTTTTCACGAACATATCCGCGTATCAGATCAAACTTTTCAAATCGTCCCAGCATCTCCTCGTCACAAAATTTAATGGTGTTTACATCGATCAGCACTGATCGTTTGATTCTCCTTCCACCCGATTCTTCCATGCCTTTCCAGTTACTAAACGACTCAGAAACAAGAGAATATGTCGGAATGGTAGCAATAGTCTTATCCCAGTTTTGCACCTTAACCGTGTTCAGTGTAATGTCGATAACCGTTCCATCGGCGTTGTGTTTCGGAACAGTAACCCAATCGCCAAGCTTTACCATATTATTGGCCGACAACTGAATGGAAGCCACAAATCCAAGAATAGTGTCTTTAAAAATTAGAAGCAGCACTGCAGCCATTGTTCCTAAACCTATCACCAAATCCCATGGGTCCTTTTTAAACAGGTAAGCCACCATAAGAATTCCAGCCATCCCGTATATGAAAATTTTTATCAGTTGAATGTATCCTTTAATTGGTCGGGTAGCTGCATACTGAGTGGTGTTATATATCCCCATTAAAGAATTCAGCAATGCATTCACAAGATAAACACCAATTCCGATCAAATATAGTTTTGACAGTCGGATCAAAACATCGTCAAGATATATATAGTAATCTTTTGACAAATCAGCCAAAGCCTGTGGACTTAAATTGTCTATCTGCACCGATGCATCGGGGCCGGCAAAATTTGCAGAATAAAAAAAGATCAATGCGGGAACAAGGTTGGCAATTCCTTTAAAAACCCGATTCTCAACCAAAATGTCATCCCATTTTGTTTCGGTTTTAGCTGCCATCCGATGAACGGTATAATGCATAAACTTACGGGCAATGAAATAAGCTATATACGAAAGAATAGCGATGCTAATAAATGTGAATAGAGCTGCCAGTGGTTTAGCCATAAATTCCAGGCCTTCAAGCATCCTTAACTCCTTAAGTAAAAATCGGTAGAAAAATTGCATGTTCTTTAAATTACTATTGATACATTAGCTCACAAATTTATAAAATGATGTTATGAAACGGGTAATTGTAGTGCTTTTAATTGCCTTGCCTGCTTTGGTAAATGCACAGATTCAGTTCAACGATTATTTTAAAGACAAATCTTTTCGTTTCGATTTTTTATTAGGAGGAAACAACAAAGAGGTTTTCGTTTATCCTCAGCAAATGAAAGAAGAGCCGTACTGGGCAGGAAATAAAACAACTCTTATCGATCCTTTTGATTACGGAAGTTATCGGTACCGCGTGTTCGATTTGAAATCTGACAGCCTGATCTTTTCAAAAGGATTCAGCACACTTTTCCAGGAGTGGCAAACCACTGCTGAGGCAAAGCAAATTAGCCGCACTTACTACCAGGCTGCTATTTTCCCTTTTCCTAAAAAAGATTTCCGTCTTGAAATTGATGCCCGCCAGTGGGATGGGAATTTTAAAACCATTTATAAAACCAATATCGACCCGAGGAACTATTTCATTTTAAGAGAAGACCTACCGGATTATGAAACTTTCGATATACAAATTGAAGGTAAGCCCGACAAAAAAGTGGATATTGTTGTACTGGCTGAAGGTTATCTGAAAAGTGAAAAACAGAAGTTTCATAATGATATAAAACGATTGACCAGCTACTTATTTGAAGAAGAACCATTTCGATCGGAACAACAAAATTTTAACGTTCGGGCCGTTTTTACCCCATCTGAAGACCAGGGAACCGATGTACCGGGAGAACACATTTACAGGAATACTGCACTCAACTCCGGATTTTACACCTTCGATTTGCCGCGTTATCTTACTACAAGCGATATGAAAAGTGTATATGATGCAGCCGCCGTTGTTCCTTACGATCAGATTTATGTTCTGGTTAACACTGACCGATACGGAGGTGGTGGTTTTTATAATCTTGTAACGGTTTGTACAGCTGATAATGAACTTTCGAAAGAAGTATTTGTACATGAGTTCGGACATGGATTTGCCGGTCTCGGAGATGAATATTATACATCTACAGTTGCATACGAAGACTTTTATAACCTGGCTGTTGAACCCTGGGAACCGAATTTAACTACACTGGTTGATTTCGATCGGAAATGGGAATCCATGCTTGATAAAGACACACCTGTACCGACTCCACGAAAAGACAAATACAATAAAACAGTTGGTGTTTTTGAAGGTGGCGGATACATGAGCAAAGGTATTTATTCGCCTTTTATAGACTGCCGGATGAAAAGCAACGAGTCAGAAGGATTTTGCCCAGTGTGCGCAGAAGCGATCCGAAAGATGATTCGTTTTTACACAGAATAGCGCAATAATTAACTCTTAAATCGTCCTTCTTTAAACGCCATATCACCTATCACTTGGCTGGCAATTTAGTACGCGTTTTTTATTTGTCATAACGTCAAATTATCTGGATTCCAAACTTGTTGGAGAAAAATGATTTTCATAAATTGAGTACAAAATCAACTTCAATTATGAAACTAACATTAATGCTTCTTCTGATTTGTACCACAATGTTTGTAACGGCACAAATCAACAAATCTTCAAAACTTGACGACATTGAACCTTTGATGAACGAAATTCTTGAAACCTGGAAAACACCGGGATTTGCCGTGGCAGTTGTCCACAAAAATGAATTGATTTATGCAAAAGGTTTTGGCTACAGGGACTACGAAAGGAAACTGCCAATGAACGAAAATACACTATTGGCAATCGGATCATGCAGCAAGGCTTTTACTGCCTCAGTTTTAGGAATATTAAGAGACGAAAGCAAATTAAAACTAAGCGATAGTCCGATCGATTACATTCCTGAACTGAGGTTTTTTAACGATGAGTTGAACGATGGCATTACGATTCAGGACATGATGTGCCACCGTACGGGGCTTCCACGTCATGATTACTCATGGTACTTGTTTCCAACAGATTCCAAGGATAGTCTGATCTCACGTATCAAATACCAGGAACCTTTTGCTGGTTTGCGCGAGCGCTGGTATTACAACAACTTTATGTACCTCTTGGAGGGAGTGATTGGTGAGAGAATTACCGGGAAATCGTGGGAACAGAATGTCCGGGAAATGATTTTTAATCCGCTCAAAATGGAGCGTTCGAATTTTACAATTGAAGACCTGACTAAAGACGATAACCACGCGTTGGGTTATGCACTTGAACATGACTCAACGATTAAAGTAACCGACTACTATCACATTGGAGCAATGAGTCCGGCTGGAAGCATCAACAGCAGTGTTAAGGAAATGGGAAACTGGCTGAAAACATGGATTAATACCGGAAAATTTGGTGATCAAAAAATCCTTCCGCCTGATTACACAAAAGAAGCTATGAGTTCTCAAATGGTTATTAATGCAGCACTCCCCGAGACTGAAACACCAGACGTATATTTTGCCACTTATGGTTATGGATGGATGATGGCTTCCTATAAAGGACATTACCGTGTTGAGCATGGAGGAAACATCGATGGATTTTCAGCCAACACCGCATTCTTCCCATCCGACAGTATAGGTATTGTAGTTCTTACCAATCAAAATGGCTCAACTGTTCCTAGCGTTGTAAGAAATACCATTGCAGACCGTTTGCTCGACCTTGAATATACTGACTGGAACAACAACCTTCGGAAAAAATATGAGGGAGCCATGGAGAAACAAAAAGAAGCAGAAAAAAAAGCAGAATCGAGCCAACAAAAAGGGACAAGACCTTCACACATTTTACATGACTTTACCGGAATATATTCCAATCCGGGTTACGGGGCATTTGAAATTGTGCTTAATAACGATTCACTTTTAGCACAATTCAAGTTGAATAAGGCATGGTTGAAACACTATCATTACGACATTTTTCAACCTTTTTTCTTTGATGATAAAAATCCGATCGATACCACATCAAATCCTTCTCTCCTGATAAATTTTTCCACAAATGATCTCGGTGAGATTGCCTCATTAAAGGCACAAATTGAACCAACACTGGATCCAATTGAGTTCAAAAGAACTCCTAAAGAGATAAAATTAGATGAAACACAGTTAAAAAAGTATGAAGGGGAATATGAACTGGGAGGTATGACGGCTAAAGTTTACACTAAACCTGATAAAAATCTCTACCTGTTTGTCCCCGGACAGCCTGAATACACTCTGGTTGCCACAGCACCTCACAAGTTTTCAGTCAAAAATCTGGAAGGTTATAAACTCGAATTTATAGAAGGAGAAAACGGACTTATTACCCAGGTGAAGTTTATACAACCTAATGGTATTTTTACTGCCAACAAAAAATAGTCATTCTATTATATGCCGCTTGAACCATAAAAATAAGAAAGCCGGAAATTGGTTCCGGCTTTCTTATTTTTATCTTCTTTATTGAATGGTTATTCAACTTTTTTCTTTTCCATCAGTTTACTTGTAACCATGTAGGCTACAATTAATCCTAAACCTCCGCAAACCAAAATGGCAGTAAAAAATGCAACTACTTCATTGATGACTGTTGAAAGAAGAAATCCAACGACTACACCCAACCCCAGGGCAATCAGAAAGATACCCCATTTAACCAGTGCAAGCTGTGAACATTCTCCTTTAAAAATTCCGGCATCCATACCTTTTTCAACTAAAGCCAGACGCTCTTTTGTACGGGTAGTCCAGTATACGTACAAAATGGCAAACAGTGCCAGAAAAAATCCGATTGGTACAAAAATTCCTTCCATGATATTAAATTTTTAAGTGTTTATTTTTTCAATTTTCGCTTTTTGGACGCAGGCATTCTTACCAGGTTACAGATTTTCAGAAAAACTTTGTTGCGAAATAAAAAAAGTATAGTCATCAGTTTTTATGATGTAAAAAAATTGAACGAACTTGTAACCACGTTTGTAATCTTACGTCAAAGCAACAGATGGAATATAAAGACGATAACTATTATGTCGAAATGGTTAAGAGCGGACAAACTGCTCAATATTCTTACATTGTTGATAAGTACAAGAATATAGTCTTTTCCATTGCTATGAAAGTTCTTAAAAATCGTGAAGATGCAGAAGAAATGGCACAGGAAAGTTTTATAAAAGCGTACAAATCGTTGCACACATTTAAAGGTAGCGCCAAGTTCTCGACCTGGTTATACCGGATAACCTACAACACCTGTATTTCTGAACTTCGAAAACGAAAAGTTCATTTTACATCAACCGAAGAGGTTCAGATAAAAGACGAAGCTCAGGAGATGAATTTGGATGGCATACCGGAAGAAAACCGGGCAGTAGTTATAAAAGAAGCGATGAGCAGGCTACCTGAAGATGAATACACGCTGGTTCTCTTGTATTATTTCGAAGAACAATCGATTGACGAGATTTCGAGGGTAACCGGGCTCAGCGAAAGCAATGCAAAAGTGAAACTGTTCAGGGCCAGAAAAAAGCTTTATACTATTTTGAATGAGATAATGAAAGATGAATTATACACCATATTATGAACGAGTTGGAAGACATAAAATTAAAAGTTCTGTTGCAGAAACTGGAGCTTGAAAAACCGGACAACGATTTTACACTTCGAGTAATGAACCGGGTGGTGGTTGAAGACAATGCCCTGGAACAGATTAAAGCCCAAAAAGTGCTTGGAAAAGGATTCTGGATCATTTTGGTTCTGTTTGTGATCCTGCTTGCAGCCATATTCATCATGTCTCAAACCGGCACAGCCGCGGAAGGGACAGAAACTGTTCTTCCAAAATTAAATTCTGAAATGAGCCAGGGAATTAATTCTGTTCTTGGTAAAATGGGGATGGTACCGATTAGTGTGGCAGGCATATTAATTGCCTCATCGCTGTTGCTGTTTATCGATCGTTTTATTACATCGAATACAAAAATGTTTGTTTAAAATAACCAGAATAATATTGAAAGTCCCGGTTTGTCCGTTAACTGACGGAGAGATCGGGATTTTTTATTCGTACTGCATCAGTAATCCCCGCATGATCAGGTATTGCGCGCTAATATATGTTCCCATTATTAACAAGCCTTCGTAAGGAATCGGAACCAGAAAACGATTGATGGCGATCATCGTATCGGAAGCGACAAAAAACAACGACCCGGTAAACACCAAAGTAAAGCTAATAGGGTGACCATTGCCTAAACGATTCAGCGCCATCGACGACATACTCAAGATAGCCAGAACATATATGAGTACTGCCAGTTTCAATACACCATCCAGATTTGGGAACAACAGGATATATACAACAATTCCATAAACGATGTAAGCAAGTAACCAAACCGGCTTCTTTTTTAAGAACGACTTTTTGCCCGACAGGTTGATGGTTCGCAGGAAGAGAAATACATAAAAAATCTGAGCCGTTAAAAAGCTGGCAATTCCCAGTACAAAATAGATAAACTGACTGCCAAACATCAAAAATAAATCACCTATCCAGGAAGCGATAAACGCCGACAAGGCCATCCGAACAACGGATTTATCAATTCCTTTGGAGAAGATAAAAAAGTACCCTCCAATCCAAATCATAATTAAAGGTTTGAATATATGATCGAGGAAAGGAAGCTGTAAATATTCACCAATAAGATCGCCAATTACAATGATGATAAACACCAGGTGAAGTAATATCTTTTTCATTACAGGAATAGTTTCCTATAAAATTAGAGATTTCTTTGAATAATGAAAATTGAAGTGAAGTAAGCTCCTGACTTGAATAGCTTAGAAGCAAGTTTCGGCAGCAAGATACTGACTCACATAACGATTTACGCCTTCTTCCAATTCAACAAATGGTTTCGTGTAACCGGCATCCCGAAGTTTATTGATCTCAGCTTCTGTATAATACTGATAACGACCCCGAAGGTCAACCGGTGTATCAACAAACGAAATATTTGGTTTGATGTCCATACTATTGAAAACCGAAGTAGTCAGGTCGTAAAACGAACGCGCCTTGCCTGTTCCAACATTGTAGATACCGGAATTATTCTGGTTTTCCATAAAGAACATCATTACATCGGCAATATCGTCAACATAAATAAAATCGCGACTTTGTTCACCGTCACGGTAAGCTTTATGATGGGAACGGAACAATTGCATTCTGCCTGTTTCCTTAATGGTTTTATATGCATGAAGCACTACTGAAGCCATTCGTCCTTTATGATATTCATTCGGTCCGTAAACATTAAAAAACTTCATACCAGCCCAAAATGGCGGCGTACGAAATTGTTTCAATGCCCAAACATCGAAATCGTGTTTCGACCAGCCATATAAATTCAGCGGTCGTAAATCCCGTATTTTAATATGTTCGTCAGAGAATCCTTCTTCCCCATTTCCGTAAGTTGCAGCTGAAGAAGCGTACAAAAGCGGGACCTGAATTTCAGAACAAATATTCCACAGTCGCTGAGAATAAATCAGATTGAGCTGCTGATAGAGTTCCGGCTCCTGTCCTACCGTGTCGGTACGGGCACCCAGATGAAAAATAAAATCGACTTCCTGCGCATGCTTTATCAGCCATTTAAAGAAGTCGTCACGATCAATAAATTTTCGGTATTTCTTTTTGAGGAGGTTAAGATCTTTCCATGGGTCATCAAACTTATCCACTAAAATTAGATCTTCGTATCCTGCCTGATTTAGTTTTCCAACTAAGTAACTTCCGATGAAACCGGCTGCGCCTGTTACTACTATCATTTAATCAGCAATTTGGTTTGTACAGTAAACACACTGTTCTGAAAATGTGGTTTTTACATAAAACTTACAAATGTGCATTTTATTGTACTTCGGTGCAAAATAAAAGTAACTTTTTTTATTCAACAAAAATATCATCAGGAATACCTGAAAGAATGCCATTTTTAATGGCTTCTTCATATAAAGTATTTATTGCCTTTTTCCCTTCAATCCCGAGTTCCAGACTAAAATCATTAACATAAAGATTAATATGACTTTGCATCACATCTTCTTCCATTTCCTGGGCAAACTGCTTAACAAATTCATAACTGGACTTGGGATGTTCAAAGGCGAATTGAAGACTTCTTTTAAGAACTCTGTTTACTTTCAATTGTATATCACCGGGGAATTTTCTGTGAATGACTATTCCACCCAAGGGGATCGGGCTTTTTGTTTTTTCCTCCCATTTTTCACCTAAATCAACAATTTTTCTTAATCCTTTCTTCTGGTATGTAAAACGATTTTCGTGTATGATTACTCCGGCATCTACCTCACCATCAAGAATAGCATCTTCGATATCAGAAAACAGATATTCCCGCTTTTCATTAATATGCGGATAAAAGATACTGAACAGCAAATTCCCTGTTGTGTTCTTACCGGGGATGGCTACTTTAATGTCTTTCACTTCATCAGAAGATATCTCTTTTTTACTGATGAGCAGAGGTCCGTTGCCCCTGCCAAGAGCACTTCCCGATGTCAATAATTTATAAGTATCAGCAATGTACGCAAAAGCATGGTAGCTTAGTTTGGTAATATCAATTGTTCCCGCGAACGCACCACGGTTCAATTCCTCCACATCTGCCATTATAACATCAAACTCGAGTCCTTCGGTGTCGATCTTATTATGAATCATGGCATCGAAAATAAACGTATCGTTAGGGCAGGTAGAAAATCCCAGTGTAAGTTTCATAATCTAATTCTCAGAAATACTTTTAACAGAACAAGTATGAATTTTACTTGTTCGCACACGAATGGCAAAGATAAAAAAATCAATAAACTGCTATCGATGCTTTTTTGAGTAGTTCGAGAACACTTTCCTTTAATTTTTCGAGTGCCAGTGGTATGTTCCACTTTGAAGAGTCTCGTGGCTCAACATAATTTGAAATCGATCGGACCTGGTAACAATCCACTCCCATCCATTTACACACATAAAATACGGCTGCTCCTTCCATCGATTCGGTGTGTGCAGAATATTTTGTATGTAAAGCCGTTATACTGTTTTTGCTTCCATGACTCCGGTTTGTAGTTACTCCCCTCACTTTTTTCAGGTCGATCCAACCATTTGAGTATGTGGCTTTCAACACCCCGTTTTCAAACGGATATTCGTTAATATTCATATAACCGGCTTCAAACAAGGTGAGAAATTCATTCTGAGTTTCTATTCCTAAATCGGCAAATTCATCATAAACAACATTCACTACTTCGCCAATTTTCAATTCCCTGGTCAAACTTCCGGCAATGCCGATATTAATGACCATGTTGTATTTCTTTTCTTTTAAAGTATTTGTTAGATGGAACGTAGTAAAAGTAGTCCCGATTCCGGCTATCAGTATATCAACATTAACTTCTCCGAAACGGTATTCTTTGAATAAGTGGCTTTTTTCACCTGTTTTCTCCAACTCATCAACCAGCAGATTTACCTCCATCCAGGTTGCAGCAACTAATAAAATATTCATATCCACAAGTTTGCCAAAATTATTTGATAAACGAAAAGCGTATATGCTTTCATACTGTTTTTATCAAAAAAAGTTAATCTTTGTACCAAATTAAATTATCAAGTCATGTGTTCTGTTCCTAATGATGACTCAAACGGGTACGAAAGAATTGATCTTTTTAACGAAGAATCAACGCAACAATTATCCCAACACTACGAAAAAATTTTAGAAATTATTGGTGAAGACACTTCGCGGGAAGGACTTAATAAAACACCCGAAAGAGTCGCAAAAGCCATGCAGTTTTTGTTACAGGGCTACCAGATGAATCCGGTTGAGATTTTACAATCAGCCATGTTTAAAGAAGATTACCGACAAATGGTTATTGTAAAAGACATTGAAATTTACTCGATGTGCGAACACCATTTGCTTCCATTTTTCGGGAAAGCACATGTTGCCTACATTCCCAACGGAACGATAACCGGATTGAGTAAGATTGCGCGGGTTGTTGATGTTTTTGCCCGCCGTTTGCAGGTTCAGGAAAGACTGACTTTACAAATAAAAGAATGTATTCAGGATACCTTAAAACCATTGGGAGTAGCTGTTGTAATCGAAGCACAGCATCTGTGCATGCAAATGCGTGGTATTCAGAAACAACATTCCATTACTACTACTTCTGATTTTACAGGCGCATTTGAGAAAGTAGCAACCCGCGAAGAATTTATTAAACTGATCAGCTCGAAACTGAGTTAAAAAAACCTGGGATTTAAAACTTGTATGAGTCTCCCAGATTTAAAGCGACAAAATTTTCGCCCCACTCTTTTTTGAATACATTAATGGATTCCTCGCCTGTACAATGTGAAGGAGCAATTCCGGCAAATCCCAGGTTTTTAATCTTATTGGATATATCGATTACAGCTTCTTCCTTTGTACTTATTAAATGAAATCCGCCAGTAACAAGTTCATAATTAAAATCAGGGAAATGTTCTGTTATCGATTCACACATGTCATTTATTAAAGGATGTGCACAGCCGGTAATAACAATCAGCTTTTTATCTTTTTCCAGAACCAGTGCCTGTTCCTTAATCCCGTTGGTTGGATTAACAAATATTTCTGTCAGCCAAACACCATCTGCAATTTCGCGATATCTGTCGTTTACAGTAAAATTCAGTTCAGAAAAATCAGATTTCAGTTTCAGATTGAAATCATTGGGAAGGAATACCTGAGTACCTTCGTTTACCTGTTTTAATATAAACCCCAACCCTCCTGTATGATCCTGATGCTCATGTGAAATGACCACTTCAGATATTTTTGTTGGATCAAGAGCCAACTTTGCCAGGTTATCCTTTAAAATGTCAGGGCGTGCACCTGTATCAAACAGAATTGTTTTTCCATCCTTTTCTATCCATACAGAAAACCCCCAATCAGTTTTCAAAGCATTATCCGACGGAACATTGTTATACACAATTATAAAGAAGTCGTGATTCTGGGAATAAGAATTACTGAATAATCCCAGGAATGCAAATAAGAAAATCAATAACCTTTTCATAGCCAGCCAGTTTTGGTTTATTTAGCAGGTAATGATTTTCTGCAAATCATTACATAAATTGAAACTCCTCGCAGCAAAGCTGACGAGGAATCCGATTCCGTCAAGGACTTTTTTAGTGTTTTGTTCGCTAATCCCTCAGCAGAGCTGACGGGAATGCGCTCACCGGAATTCGATACAAACCGGTGCCGGAAGTTTAATTTCATTTCCTGAATAAGTGAGTTTTCCATTGTCACTATCAATTTTAAACACGGTAATATTTCCACTTCGCTGATTGGCTACCAACATCCACTTTCCATCAGGGGTGATTCCAAAATTACGTGGCCAGTTTCCCTCAACCGGAATCGTTCCCAGCATTTCAAGGGTCTGGTCCTTCTCATTTACCTTAAAAATGGCAATCGAATTATGGCCTCTGTTCGATCCGTATAGAAACTTGTTATCTTTTGATAGATGGATATCGGCACAGTAACTTTCTCCTTTAAAATTGTCAGGTAATGTTGAAATATTCTGCCCTGCAACCCATTTATCTTCTATCTTGTTGACCACGGTAACCGTTGAACTAAGTTCGCTGATTACAAAAATGGTTTCACCGTTGGGATAAAATGCGAAATGACGTGGACCAGAACCGGGAGGTATTTGCACAAAAGACTGACCTTCCTGAATAACCGAGCCGTTTTCGAGATGGAATATATTCAAATGATCTGTTCCTAAATCCGCATTAAAAACCTCGTTAGTAAAAGGCGAAAATTTTGTTGAATGTGCATGTGGCCCCTCTTGCCGCCTCTTATTTGGGCCACTCCCTTCATTTTGGATTGTTTCAATCGCAGGAGATAAACTACCATCGTCTTTAACTTCAAAAAACGCAATCGTCCCGCTAGAATAATTGGAAACCACCACATTTTTGCCATCCCCGGAAACATCCACGTGACATGGATTATCGCCATTTGATTCCTGTGAATTTAATAAAGTAAGATCTCCATTCTTTTCTACTTTGTAAGCATATGCATATCCTGTTTTCCCGTCATTCTTTGCTGTTTCGGAAACCGCATACAAATATTTCCTGTCGGGAGACAAGCGAACAAACGAAGGATTATCAACTCCGGTAAATGTTTTTACCAATTTTATTTCTCCCGTTTCGGTATCTAAAGTACATAGATTGATACCCTTTGCTCCTTCACTTGTATAGGTTCCAACATAAAACTGCTGAAGCCGGGTGTTTTGTCCAAAAACCATAGAAGTAAAAAAAAGACTAAAAAAAACGTATACAAACCGAGCCATCTTTATTATTTTTATTTGATTTTGTTACGAATATAAAACGAATAAATATGAATAAGCCTGTTATTGCTCAGAAAGCTCCAAAAATGGTCACTCTCGAACCTGGAACTTACTTCTGGTGCGCATGTGGTCGCAGTCAGAACCAACCATTTTGCGATGGTTCACACAAAGTTACCGAATTCAAACCAATGGCTTTCAGCGTGGAAGAGAAAAAAGATGTGTGGCTGTGCCAGTGCAAACATTCGGGCAACAAACCATACTGCGACGGAACTCACCGAACGCTTTAACAAGATTTGAAGTTTCTGATTAAGATTCTTTAAAATATTCTTTGCCAGCATTACAGATCGGGCATTTGTAGTCGTCAGGTACATCTTCCCATGCTGTTCCCGGAGGAATTCCCATACTTGGATCACCTTCTTCCGGATCATACTGAAATCCGCAAATGGAACAAGTAAACCTGGCACCCGCTGAAGTTGGTTTTGATTCGGGCTCCTTTACCTTTTCTACAGGTTCAGGCTCCGGCTCTTCACCTAATTTATTCTGTTCAATATAAGTCGGTGCATTTTTAGGTGCAAACATCTTATATTTTTTGTGATAATAGTCGTAAGTGAGTGCTTCTTCATTCGACAACAAATCACTTTCCACAACTTCGCCAATTATAAGCATGTGAGTACCTATATCCACTGTTTCCAATACCTTACAGTCGAACCACGCAACACATGAGTCAAGTACTATAGGTGCACCCGTAACAGAAGTAATGCTTTCCACTCCCTGGAATTTATCGATGTCTTCCCCCGACATAAAACCAAATTTTCCTATTAATGAGGTCTCCACTTCTTTCTTTAACACCGAAAGAGAAAAACGGTTACTGTCAATTATTTTTTGAGTGGTAAAGTTGTCCTTATGCGAACTGATGGCAACTTTCGAAGGTGTTGAAGTAACCTGGAATGCAGTGTTTCCAATGTACCCTGCTTTTACGCCTTCAAATTCAGTTGCTATGATATATAAACCGTAGGATAATTTATGAAACGCTCTGTAATTCATTCTGTCTTTTTAATTTGAGTTTTACTTCTTATTCTGTCTAAAATTAAGAATTGATTTTTACTTTTACGGAACACATCATGTTTATCGTGAATTAAGACTAAAATATTCATACATGAAAACATGGTCTTTATATAATTAGCGCAAAATCTAAATCCTCTGTTTACAACCTAATAAAATCTATTTCAATGAAGAAAGCCGTACTTTTTACGTTTTTTATAATTCTTTTTTCAGGAAAAATTTTTTCTCAATCGGAAGAGTTAACATCTACACTTAATAGCATAAAAGGAAACCAGGAAAACATGGATCACCGGCTTGATCAACTGGCCAAAATGATCGATGATGTGCTGTGGTACGAAAAGGTGGGTGATATAGCCCATGTTGATAAACTTTATATTTACGGGCCTGCAAAATGGAAAGAAAAAAATCCGACGGGAAAAGGAGCAGGAAATCCAGTCAAATTCTGGACCTACGTGTTTATTCCATCTAACCTTGATGTTTCTAAAAAATATCCACTGATCGTTTTACCACACGGCGGTGTTCATTCTGATTTCACAACTTATTATACGCACATTGTTCGTGAGCTCGTTAGCCAGGGATATGTAATTGTTGCACCCGAATACAGGGGAAGCACAGGCTACGGTAAAGGAATGTATGAAAGTATAGATTACGGTGGTCTGGAAAACGAAGATGTTTATTACAGCCGGAACTATATGCTTGAAAATTACGATTTCGTTGATAAAAACCGTGTAGGAATCATGGGATGGAGTCACGGAGGCTTAATTACTCTGATGAATATTTTTGATCATCAGAAAGATTACCAGGTTGCATTTGCCGGTGTTCCGGTTAGCGACCTGATTGCACGGATGGGATATCACGAACAAAGCTACCGTGACCTTTATGAAGCAGATTACCATATTGGGAAAAGTGCCAACGACGATGTACAGGAATACCGGCGAAGATCTCCGGCCTGGAACACTTCCAAATTTGACGGGACACCCCTTCTGATCCATACAAATACAAATGATGAAGATGTGAATGTGCTGGAAGTGGAACACCTGATCAAATCATTGAAAGCAGAAGGAAAACCATTTGATTACGAGATATTTCAGGATATTCCGGGTGGTCATTCCTTTGATCGTATGGACTCGAAAATTGCTAAACAGATCCGTTTGAAAATTTATGCTCATTTAAATAAATACCTGAAACCGGAACACCCGATAAAAGATCTTGCTGAATTGCAAAAAGCAGCCTATAAATTTTAGAAAATCATCCTGAAAACGGGAAGATTTATTTTTGATATGGGAATCAAACCTGAAATTTTTCCATATTTAGGACAAAACTATTGCTTTCTGCATGGCTTTTGCTTATTTTTATCGCCTCTAAATACTTACATATGCCTAACCCAAAGTTGAAAAGCCAGTACAAAGTACACATCGTAGAAGATAATGAACTGTATGCCCGCGTTTTAAAAAAGGCCCTCACTGATGAAAAAATCCAGGCAAAGGTTTTCCATAATGGAACTGACTTCATCAGTTCTCTGCATGAGAAACCAGATATTGTCACCCTGGACTATACCTTGCCCGACATGACCGGGAAAGATATTCTTAAAAAAATCCAAGAGGTTCAGCCTGAAACACACGTTATCGTCATCTCTGCGCAGGACAGTATTGACACCGCCATCGAATTAATGAAAAACGGCGCTTACGATTACATTATGAAAGCGCCCGACACCCGTGAAAAACTTATCCATATAATCAATAATATTTATAAAGTTGATCAACTGGAAAGTGAGAATCTCATCCTAAAAGATGCGGTAGCAGAAAAGTTTAGTTTTAAGAACCTGATCAAGGGTAACAGCAGGGAAATAGATCATGTTTTCGAATTGATGAATAAAGCAATTCAAACAAACATCTCAGTATCGATTTCAGGTGAAACCGGGACTGGTAAAGAACTGGTAGCCAAAGGAATTCACTATAATTCGAAACGAAGCAACAAACCATTTGTTGCCGTTAACGTCTCAGCCATTCCGGAAGGACTAATTGAAAGTGAATTATTTGGTCATGAAAAAGGAGCCTTTACCGGGGCCGATTTTAAAAAAATCGGGAAATTTGAGCTTGCCAACGGAGGAACACTTTTCCTGGATGAAATTGCCGACCTCAACCTTAGTCTCCAGGCGAAATTACTTCGTGTAATCCAGGAACGTGAATTGGTTCGACTGGGGGGAAACGAGACCATTCCACTCGATGTCCGGATTATTACTGCAACGCATAAAAACCTGGCAGCTCTGGCTGCTGAAGACAAATTCAGACAAGATTTATACTATCGCCTGTTGGGTTTGCCGATCGAAATCCCTCCGCTGAGACAACGTGGTAACGACAAAATTCTGCTTGCCAAATTCTTTGTTGATGAATTCTGCCGGGATAACGAAATGGAACCCAAAACCATTTCTGATGAAGCAAAACAACTCTTGCTCACTTATCATTACCCGGGAAATATTCGTGAATTAAAAGCCATTATGGAGCTTGCCTGCGTAATGTGCACACGCGATATTATCAAACCAAGCCACCTGAATATGAATGTAGATGAAAATGTTCAGAACCTGCTGGCGAGTGAAAAAACACTGGAAGAATACAACAACGAAATCATTAAATTTTTCCTGAACAAATACAACCAGAATGTAAGGCTTGTAGCATCAAAACTTGGCATAGGGAAATCAACCATTTACAGAATGCTGCAAAAAAGTATGAACTGATTACAAAAGTGTAATAAAAATCCCGGTCTGTATTTTCAACAAACCGGGATTTTTCTTTTCACATTATTACGGTATCTATACTTCAAAAGAATGTATCCCTGAAGTTTGAACACTGCGGTCTACTTTCATAATCAGTCCCTGCAAAACTTTTCCGGGTCCAATCTCTGTAAACGAAGTCGCTCCATCTGCAATCATGTTTTGAACAATCTGTGTCCACTTTACCGGGGCAGTTAACTGTGCAATCAGGTTTTCCTTGATCACTTCAGGATCGGTAACCGGTTGTGCATCCACATTCTGATATACCGGGCAAATCGGTTTATTAAAAATGGTAGCCTCAATGGCCGCAGCCAGTTCTTCACGTGCCGGCTCCATCAGGGGTGAGTGAAAAGCTCCACCTACCACCAGCTTCAGCGCACGTCTGGCACCTTTCTCGGTCAGTAAAGCACAGGCTTTATCAATTCCGGCTTCAGAACCCGAAATCACCAGCTGCCCGGGGCAGTTGTAATTGGCCGGAACCACAACATCCGGTATCGAAGCACAAACTTCTTCCACTACATCATCTTCTAAACCCACAATCGCAGCCATGGTTGAAGGTTCCACTTCGCAGGCTTTCTGCATCGCCATTGCACGCTGCGACACGAGCTTTAAACCATCTTCAAAAGTGAGGGTTCCATTTGCTACCAGTGCTGAGAACTCTCCCAGCGAATGACCGGCTACCATATCCGGGGCAAAATCCTTTAAGGTTTTTGCGAGCAAAACCGAATGAAGAAAGATGGCAGGCTGGGTAACCTTGGTTTGTTTCAGGTCTTCCACATCGCCTTCAAACATGATTTTGGTGATGTCGAATCCCAGGATATCGTTTGCTTTTTCGAACAAAGCTTTTGCTTCTGCTGAATTTTCATACAAATCCTTTCCCATTCCGGGGTACTGAGCTCCCTGTCCGGGAAAAACATATGCTTTCATATTTTTCTTGAGTTTAAAAATTCACGGCAAAGTTAAACTATTTTAGAAAACTCAATTTTAAGTGAGAACACGGGGCCAAAATCATAACAATTCTTAATGAGAGAAAGAGCTCATCATTCATAATTAAATTTTTCAAGCTTTAAATCACCAACTCAATATTTTTTTAAATTTAGAAGGGTCTAAATTAATGCCAATGAACACTCTTTCCTCAATTGATAATGTTTTTGAT
>DAOPJR010000019.1:0-44431 GCA_035399765.1 Draconibacterium sp.
TCTAAAAGAAGTTCCTTTGACCAGTTACGCCCCGAAAGAAGCTTTTTCTATATGTCGTATGCATTTTTGGATCTAACACCCATTTCAATCGAGATAAATCTGACCAACGCATTGAGTAAACAGAATATTCGTGTAGATGTACCTTCGCGTTTTACTGTGGGTATTTCAACCGAGCCAAACATTATGAATAACGCGGCGGAACGTTTACTTGGATTGGCCCAGGAATCGATCAGCAACCTGGCTAAAGATATCATTTTCGGACAATTGCGTTTGGTGGTGGCGACCATGGAAATTGAAGAGATCAACAGTAACCGCGATCTTTTCCTGGCTGCAGTTTCATCAAATGTGGAAGCTGAATTAAAGAAGATCGGTTTAAAACTGATCAACGTAAACGTAACCGACATTAACGATGAATCGGGTTATATCGATGCTTTAGGTAAAGAAGCAGCAGCAAAAGCAATTAACGATGCCAAGAAAAGTGTGGCTGAAAAGAACCGTGACGGTGAAATTGGTCAGGCAATGGCGCATCGTGAGCAGCGTGTTCAGGTGGCCAGTGCTGATGCAACGGCTGTTGAAGGAGAGAACGTTGCAAAAGTAACTATCGCTAATTCAGATGCTGACCGGCGCGAAAAAGAAGCAGAAGCCAACCGTCGTGCTGTGGCAGCTGAAAAAGTAACCGAAGCCCGTGCTTTGGAAGAAGCATATGCCGCACAGAAACTGGCTGAGCAGGTACGTGCTGAAAGAGATAAAGCAACACAAAAAGCAAACATTGTGGTGCCTGCTGAAATCGATAAACAAAAAGTGGAAATTGATGCAGAAGCGATTGCAGAACAAAAACGCAGAATTGCCAGAGGTGAAGCTGATGCAATTTTCCTGAAAATGGCTGCCGAAGGAAAAGGTATATACGAGATTCTTAGCAAACAGGCAGAAGGTTTCGACCAGTTGGTGAAAGCCGCCGGAAACGATGCACAAAAAGCTGTTTTGATGATGATTGCCGACAAATTGCCTGAATTGGTTAAAACCCAGGTAGAAGCCATCAAAAATATCAAAATTGATAAAATCACGGTTTGGGAAACCGGCTCGGGGAAAGATGGAAAAACAGCCACTGCCAATTTTATGCAGGGCATGTTAGGATCGCTTCCTCCGCTTGACGATGTTTTTAAATCGGCCGGAATGGAGTTGCCTAATTTTTTAAAAGCAGCAGAAAAGAAAGAAGAAAAAGAGGAGATGGCGGAAGATCAAATTAAAGATGTTCAAGCTACCGACGAAAAAACTGAAAAATAAATTCTGATAAATAATAACGAAGCACCGGTTTAACAGAAAAGCCGGTGTTTTTGTTTATATCACTGCTTCAGTGTTATGGCCTTGGTAAACCATAACAACGCTTTGTCGACCAGAAATCTCTATTCACCGATATTTGTCCCGGCAATTTGTATTTTATTATTTTCTTTAAAATGAAATCAAAAACGTAATTTGCCAAACGTTAATCATACTATTCAATAAATAACAGCATGGAATTATTTGAAGCGCGGAATGTTGAAAAGGTTTTTGCCTCTACAAAAGCCTTAACAGATGTAAGCATTTCGGTGAAAGAGCAAAGCATATTTGGACTGCTTGGTCCAAATGGTGCCGGGAAAACCACATTAATCCGAATCATTAATCAGATTACAGCACCCGATAACGGAGAGATCTTTCTTGAGGGCAAAAAAATGACCCGGGCCGACATTTCAAAAATTGGTTACCTGCCGGAGGAGAGAGGTTTGTACAAAAAAATGAAAATTGGCGATCAGGCGATTTACCTGGCACAATTGAAAGGAATGTCCCGGGGTGAAGCCATTCGAACCCTGAAAAAGTGGTTTGAGAAATTTGATATAATGCCCTGGTGGAATAAAAAAGTGGAAGAACTTTCTAAAGGGATGCAACAAAAAGTTCAGTTCGTTACTACGGTTGTTCACCATCCTAAACTGCTTATTTTCGATGAGCCTTTCAGTGGTTTCGATCCCATCAACGCCAACCTTTTAAAAGCTGAAATTCTCAATTTAAGAAAAGAAGGAGCTACGATAATTTTTTCGACGCATAACATGGGCTCGGTGGAGGAGTTGTGCGATAATATTGCGCTCATCAACAAATCAGTAAAAATTGAAGATGGTCCCACTGATAAGATCCGTGAGAAATACAAGGCAAACTTATTTGACTTACGATATCATGGTGATTTTTTGAAAGTGGAAAAGGCGCTTTCGAAAGATTATACTATTATCAGCCACTCGGAGAATGAAAAAGATAATTTACTGAAAGTACAGTATAACAATGGAAATTCGAATAACACATTGTTGGAGACACTTCTCCCGTTGGTTGAGATTAGGGCTTTCGAAGAAATAATTCCGAGTATGAACGATGTATTCATTCGTGCCGTGGAAAAAGCAAATAAAAAGTAAAAGCATTACCAAACCGAAAGAAATACAAACATGAACAATACATTTTTGATATTAAAACAAGAGTATTTGAAAAGGGTAAAAAAGAAGTCATTTATTATTTTGACGATTTTGATGCCTTTTTTAATCGCGGCAGTATACGGATTGGTCATTTATTTTTCGGTGAAAGATGACACAGAAAAAAGAACAATTGCTGTTTACGACGAAACGTCACTTTTTATGGGCGAGTTCAGCGAAGAAGGAGCAACAACCTATCATTTCATTCCAAAAGAAGAATTTGAAAAGTTAAAGCAGAACCTGAAGGGAAGCGGATATTACGGCTTGTTGCATATCCCGGCAAATATCTATTCAACCAATCAGGCACAACTCATTTCCGAGAAACAACTACCGATTGAGCTGGCTGAACGAATTGAGCGAAAACTGAGTCGTTTTATTGAAAATGACAAGCGGCAAAAGGTAATTGCAGAATCCGGTATTCCTGATTTGGAAAAGCAATTGCTCGAAACCCGTACTTCGGTTAACCTGAGTACTTTAAAAATTTCAGAATCGGGTGAAGCCAAAAAGAGTTCATCGGTGGTTGCGTTTATTGCCAGTTATGCAATGGGTTTTATCATCTATTTCTTTGTTTTTATGTACGGCGCCATGGTAATGCGCAGTGTGATGGAAGAAAAGAAAAGCCGGATCATCGAGGTGATCATCTCATCAGTAAAACCCAGCCAGTTAATGGCCGGGAAGATCATTGGTACTGCTCTGGTAGGTTTAACGCAGGTGGCTATTTGGATTGTGTTGGGAGGAATTGGACTTGTGGTGGTACAGGGCTTTTTTAGTCCGGATACGGCACAACAAATGGGACAAAGCCTCATGGAAAGCCAGGGTGGAATGAATCCGGCAATGGAGCAGGCAGCACAGTCGAACCAGGTTAACGAAGTAATGGAAATGATATCGAACCTGAATTTACCACTCATACTTTTCTCCTTTGTGTTTTATTTCCTTGCCGGTTATTTGTTGTACAGTTCGTTACTGGGTTCGGTTGGTGCAGCTGTTGATAACGACGAAGACTCACAACAAATGGTGTTCCCGGTTACTTTCCCATTAATATTTTCGATTATGCTCTTATTCCCGATTGCCAAAAATCCGGAAGGACAGCTGGCATTCTGGACATCGATTATTCCATTAACCTCGCCGGTAGCCATGATGGCACGAATTCCTTACGGACTGCCAGCCTGGGAATTGATCCTTTCAATGACTTTGCTGGTTCTGACAACTATTGGTGCTATTTACGCTGCTGCTAAAATTTACCGTGTTGGTTTGTTGATGTACGGTAAGAAGGTTAATCTGAAAGAATTGGCGAAGTGGCTGATGTATAAGAATTGATATTTCATTTTGTAAAATGAATTTTGTGAAAACATTTTCGATATTGAAATGTTCTCATGTGTAAGATTTACAAATGTTAGCTAAATTGCTGCAATTATGATGAGTACCTTAAATATGACTTCGATGTGTTGTTGTTTTCCTGGAATCAGGGAAGGTATGATCGTATAATAAATTGAAAAAATCGATAAAAGAATACAAGCCTTTCCAATTGTTCGGGAAGGCTTTTTTATTCATAAGAGAAATAATTATCAACGTTTAATTACTATAAAAATGAAGGCGAATAACATTTTGGAAACCATCGGGAATACCCCGCATGTTCGTATCAACAGGTTGTACCCACAGAATTACGAAGTTTGGGTAAAGGTGGAAAAAACAAATCCCGGTGGAAGCATTAAAGATCGTATTGCGCTGCAGATGATCGAAGACGCCGAGAAAAACGGAAAGATAAAAGAAGGTTCGGTAATTATTGAGCCTACTTCAGGAAATACCGGAATTGGACTGGCATTGGTGGCAGCTGTGAAAGGGTATCGACTGATTCTGACCATGCCTGAATCGATGTCGGTTGAAAGACGGAAAGTATTGCTGGCACTGGGTGCAGAATTAGTGCTTACTCCAAAAGAAAAAGGAATGAAAGGGTCCATCGCCAAAGCAGAAGAACTGGCAGCAGAAATTCCCGGATCGTGGATCCCGTTTCAATTCAGTAATCCATCGAATGTGAAAGCACACCGCGAAAACACGGCGCTGGAGATCATTCGTGATTTTCCCGAAGGTTTTGATTACCTGATTACCGGAGTAGGAACAGGTGGTCATATTTCAGGAATAGCTGAAGTATTGAAACAGAAATTTCCGAAATTGCAGGTATTTGCAGTAGAGCCGGAAACCAGTGCCGTTATTAGCGGAAATGAACCTGGGCCGCATCCCATTCAAGGAATCGGAGCCGGCTTTATCCCGGAGAACCTAAATACTTCGCTTCTCGATGGAACAATAAAAGTTGGTAAAGAAGATGCATTTGAATATGCAAGAAGGGCAGCGCGGGAAGAAGGCTTGTTTGTGGGGATCTCTTCTGGAGCTTCGTTAGCAGCTGTGGCAAAAAAAATTCAGGAATTACCAAAAGGTTCACGTATTCTGACATTCTCATACGATCATGGCGAGCGCTATCTTTCGGTAGAAGGACTTTTTTAATTGATTTCGGGATACTTGCGAGGACTTCAACGACCTGACGATTTTATAAACAAAAGACCAAAAGGTTTGTTTCTATTTCAAAAATAAAACGGGAAGTATGAAAAAAGCAACAATCATTTTTATTGTAGGTTTGGTAATTGGTGTTGGTTTAACGATGTTGGTTAATTACCAGGTCTTTTCAAATAAGATGTTTGTAGTGAAGGAAAGTAAGTATGGTTTTTCTGAGACCATTCAGCGTTTGGAACAATCGGTTGCTGTAAATAAATGGAGTATTCCGCATCGTTACGATCTACGCGCAACGCTTGAGAAAAAAGGCTTTAAGGTAGATTCAGTAATGGTATTCTCACTCTGCAAACCTGATTTTGCAAACCAGATACTGGGAAGTGAAAACAACCAGTCGGTTTCAGCAATAATGCCGTGTCGTATTTCTGTTTTCGAAAAAAACGGAAAGACCTATATTTCGATGCTGAATGCTGATTTGTTGTCGGGCTTTTTAGGCAGCGAGGTAAAAAATGTAATGACGGCTGCAACCGAAGAAAGTCTGAAAATACTACAACCAATTGTCGACTGACAATGTTGTAAATTAAAAATAAACCAAAATAGACAAACAATGAAAAAGTTACTTATCATTTTGATAGCAGCAGCTTTTATGGCCTGTAATCACGAAAGCAAAAAAACAGATGAGAAAGCAGTATCTGCTCCGGCCGAGTTAGTTGAAGCATCTCTGAGTATAGGGGGAATGACATGTGATCACTGTGTAATGTCGGTTACAAAAGGAATAAATGACCTGGGAGGAATTGCCGAGGTTAAGGTTACCTTGGATGATTCAACTGCGATTGTGAAATACGATGCAGCCGTAGTAAACATCGATGATATTAGAGCGGCTATTGGGAAACGGGGTTACCGTGTTAAGTCGGTAGAATAGTTGTTTTATAAGTGGTACGAAAATTGTTGTAAATCATTAGGTTTTGTAGATACAAAAGTTGTACCTTGATATCGAAGCCATAAATTACAACATATTGACCATGAAAGACAACAACAGAAAACTGGAAACAAAGGAACGGGCACCGGTTTGGAGAGTAAAAATCGGAATTCATTCTGAGATCTTTGAAGACAGAATATATGTTTTCAAAGAATCTAAAAAATGGAAAACAGACATTATTTTGAACTAAATAAAAAGCTCCGGTCGTTGAGGCCGGAGCTTTTTTATATCTCTTCTGCTATGTAGTCTATTTATACTCGTCCCAGCTTTTTACCTTGATGTCTTCCATTTTATATTTACAGATACCGTATAAAAACGCACTTGCAACACGTGCATTCGTAATAAGTGGAATATTGTAATCGATCGCACTTCTTCGGATATTATATCCGTTTTTCAGCTCCCGGTTGGTGTGGTTCTTTGGTATATTAATTACCAGGTCGATTTTCTTCTGCCTGATCATGTCAATCGTATTTGGCGACTGACCTTCTTCGTCGGGCCAGTAAATATGTGTATTTTCAATACCATTGTCGCGGAAGAACTTGTGTGTTCCTTCGGTGGCATAAATATTAAAACCACGTTCCACCAGCATACGGGCGCTATTCAATAATTCCAGCTTGCCTCTGGATGGTCCCGATGAGATTAGAATGTTCTTTTTCGGGAAGTTGTAGCCCACAGAAAGCATGGCTTTCAGAATGGCCTCATAGTATGACTCACCAATACAGCCAACCTCACCTGTAGAAGACATATCAACACCCAAAACAGGGTCGGCTTTTAACAGACGGGCAAACGAGAACTGCGGTGCTTTCACTCCTACATAATCGAGTTCGAAAAGCGATTTATCGGGTTTCGGAACGTCGATCCCCAGCATTACTTTCGTAGCAATTTCGATCAGGTTCAGCTTCATTACCTTCGAAACAAACGGGAAGCTTCGCGAAGCACGCAGGTTACATTCAATTACTTTAATATCGTTGTCTTTTGCCAGAAACTGCATGTTGAACGGACCTGTAATTTCGAGTCCTTTAGCAATTTGTCGTGCAATTTTCTTGATTCGGCGTATTGTTTCTACATACAATTTCTGTGGCGGGAAAACAATAGTTGCATCTCCTGAGTGAACTCCTGCAAATTCAACGTGTTCGGAGATGGCATAAGCAATCATTTCTCCGTTGTTTGCAACCGCATCAATTTCTATTTCCTTGGCATTTTCGATGAATTCAGTTACAACCACCGGGTGTTCTTTCGAAACGTTGGCGGCCATTTCAAGAAAATGTTCCAGCTGATCGGGGTTCGAAACCACGTTCATCGCAGCCCCTGAAAGTACATACGAAGGACGAATCAGAACCGGATAGCCTACTTCGTCAACAAATTTGTGAATCTCTTCAATGGTAGAAAGCCGTGCCCAGCGAGGCTGATCCACATCCAACGTATCAAGCAGAGATGAGAACTTCTCACGGTCTTCCGCGTTGTCAATTTTAACAGGAGAAGTTCCAAGGACAGGAACATTTTGGCCATGCAGTTTCATCGCCAGGTTGTTCGGAATCTGTCCGCCCATGGATACAATCACACCGTGCGGGTTTTCCAGTTCGTAAATATCCATTACGCGTTCAAAGCTCAACTCATCAAAATACAATCGGTCGCAGGTATCGTAATCGGTACTTACCGTTTCCGGGTTGTAATTGATCATTACCGAGCGGTACTTTTCTTTTTTGATGGTTTCAATGGTGTTCACACTACACCAGTCGAACTCAACAGAACTTCCAATACGATATGCGCCGGAGCCAAGCACAATCACCGACTTGTGATCACCCAGATAATGAACATCGTTCTCTGTCCCATTGTAGGTAAGATAAAGGTAATTAGTCTGAGCAGGATACTCTCCGGCGAGTGTGTCAATTTGCTTTACCACCGGAACAACACCATGTTTTTTGCGGTATTCACGAACCAGAAGAAGGTCGTTGTTAATCGCTTTTACTGAACTGTTCAGAGTCAGCCTTGCAACCTGAAAATCAGAAAATCCGGCTTGCTTGGCCGCTTTTAATAGCGGAATTGGAAGTTGTTCCAGTTCTTCCACCTGGAGTAACTCCAGTTTTATTTTGTAAATGTTATTCAGTTTCTGCAAAAACCAGCGGTCGATTTTTGTTTTATCATGAATCTCGTCAATCGAATATCCTTTGTTAAAGGCTTCCGCAATCGCAAAAATCCTTCGATCGGTTGGATTGGTCAATTCTTCTTCAATTTCTGGTATATTAATTTCTTCACGGTTCGCTACAAAACCATGCATACCGAGTCCTACCATTCGAATACCCTTCTGAATGGCTTCTTCGAAAGTACGACCGATGGCCATAATTTCGCCTACCGATTTCATCGAGCTCCCAATGTTTTTCGAAACCCCAACGAATTTGCTCAAATCCCAACGTGGAATTTTTACCACACAGTAGTCGAGTGCTGGTTCGAAAGCGGCAGTAGTTACTTTTGTAACGGAGTTTTTTAGTTGGTGCAAACCATAACCTAATCCCAGTTTTGCGGCTACAAATGCCAGCGGATATCCGGTTGCTTTTGATGCCAGGGCCGAAGAGCGCGATAAACGGGCATTTACTTCAATTACCCTGTAATCTTCTGAATTCGGATCCAATGCAAACTGAACGTTACATTCGCCCACCACGCCAACACGGCGAATAATTTTAATGGATATGGCACGAAGCTTATGATATTCAGAGTTTGATAACGTTTGTGAAGGTGCTACAACGATACTTTCTCCGGTGTGGATTCCTAGTGGGTCGAAGTTTTCCATATTACAAACCGTAATACAGTTGTCGTAACGGTCACGCACTACTTCGTATTCCACTTCTTTCCAGCCTTTAATCGATTCTTCAACCAGGATTTGTGGAGAATATGAGAAAGCACTTCCGGCAAGTTTCTCCAGTTCTTCTTCATTTTCGCAGAAGCCGGAACCAAGTCCGCCTAAAGTGTAAGCGGCGCGAATAATGATCGGAAATCCAACTTGTTTTGCAGCGGCTTTAGCTTCTTCCATATTAGCTGCGGCAATACTTTTTGGAGTCTTAACATCAATCTCGCCCAGCATTTTTGCAAAAATATCGCGGTCTTCTGTATCAATAATGGATTGAACCGGAGTGCCAACTACTTCCACATTGTATTTTTCCAATACACCTGAGCGGAACAAGGCAACACCGCAGTTCAGAGCTGTTTGACCTCCAAATGCAAGCAAAATTCCCTGTGGTTTTTCTTTCTTGATTACTTCCTCAACAAAGTATGGTGTTACCGGAAGGAAGTAAATCTTGTCGGCAATGTTTTCCGAAGTCTGAATAGTTGCAATGTTCGGGTTGATCAAAACCGTTTCAACGCCTTCTTCTTTCAGTGCTTTCAAAGCTTGCGAACCTGAATAGTCAAATTCACCGGCTTCACCAATTTTGAGTGCTCCCGAACCGAGAACAATTGCTTTTTTAATATGAGTATGTATCATGATTTTCTATTTTTCGGTGATAGGACTATTTTTTTGATTCGGCAATGCTATTCATAAAATCATCAAATAAAAACTCAGTGTCAGTCGGTCCGCTCGATGCCTCAGGGTGAAACTGAGTGGAGAAGAACGGTTTCGTTTTATGACGTATTCCTTCGTTGGTATTGTCGTTCACGTTTGTGAAAAGTGGTTCCCAGTCATCGGGTAGAGTTTTGGTTTGAACAGCAAAACCATGGTTCTGGGAAGTGATGTAACATTTGTTTGTTCCTTCAAGCAGTACCGGTTGGTTATGACTGCGGTGTCCGTATTTCAGTTTGTAGGTTTCAGCCCCGGCTGCAAGAGCAAGCAGCTGATTACCCAAGCAAATTCCCATAATCGGTTTCTTATCGCCAATAATACTCTTAACATGGTTCACCGTTGCCGAACACATGGCAGGGTCGCCAGGTCCGTTCGAAATAAATACACCGTCGTAATCTTCTTTTGTAAAATCGTAGTCCCAAGGAACTCGAATTACAGTAGCATTTCGATCGAGCAGGCAGCGGATAATGTTATTCTTTACGCCGCAATCAACCAGAACAACTTTATGATCTCCTGTTCCGTATACCTCGCGGTCGGTGCAACTGGCAATGGCAACCAGGTTTTCCTTGTTCGGATCGTAAAAATCAATTTCCTCGTCAAATTCAATTTTACCGAGCATGGAACCTTTCTCACGTAAAATTTTTGTTAAGGCTCGTGTATCGATATCAAAAAGGCCCGGAACTTCGTATTCTTTTAACCAATCCGACAGACTTTTTTCTGCATTCCAATGACTAAATTCGAACGAATAATCAGAGATAATCAATCCTGTGATGTGCAGTTTATTTGATTCATAGTATTTATGGATTCCGTTTTCCTTTTGGTTGACCGGAACTCCGTAGTTACCAATCATCGGATAGGTTGAAACGAGGATTTGCCCTGTGTAAGAAGGATCAGTCAAACTCTCCGGATAGCCCGTCATTGCTGTGTAGAACACTACTTCTCCGGCAACTGATTTTTCGCTTCCGAACGATTTTCCTATGAAAACGGTTCCGTCTTCCAATGTTAATCTGGCCTGTTTTACTTTATACATATTTCGATACTACTTATTAAAAAAAATGCGTTTGCCTTAAATACAAACGCATTTCAGTTATCTCCTGTAATTATTTCCAAAAAAATATTCTTTCGCATTGATTAAGATCGCCACATTAAGTTTGAATCAATATCGCTGCAAAAATAATAAATATTCTGAATTATAAGTTTGATTTTTCATTTTAATGAATAAATTTGCATCAGAAATGTATAAATATACAATGAAGAATAAGGTTCAGAGGCAACTTGAAATCAGGAAAATAATTCAGCAGGGGAAAGTACACAGCCAGGAAGAATTATTGGTGGCCCTTAAAACAAAGGGATATGAGTTGACACAAGCTACTTTGTCGCGTGATTTAAAATTATTACAGGTAGCCAAGGTTCCACATCCTTCAAGAGGATATGTTTATGCGATACCGGATGCTGAGAGGAAAGCGGTGGCCGGAATGGAGCCTACTCGTGTGAACTACCTGGCAGACGGATTTCAGGATATTCAATTTTCAGGCAACCTGGCCGTTGTGAAGACATTACCGGCTTATGCCAACAGTATTGCAGCTGTAATAGACCAGGCAAAAAGCTGGGAAATAATCGGAACGGTGGCAGGTGACGACACTATTTTGATTATCCAAAGAGAGGGGATTTCGAAAAATGATTTAATGCAGGCATTAAAAAGGATCATGCCTAAATTGAAAGAACGGTTTTAAGAGAAAAGAGAGGAATGAAAAGTCTTGATAAAGTTAAAGTTCTCGTTGCAAGCGATGAACATTTGAAATATGTTGATGATATCAACGATGCTATTGATGATGCTTCGAAGAAGAGGGGAACGGGTATTGCCCGCAGGACACATGAATATTTGGAAGCAAAAATGAAGGAAGGCAAAGCTGTAATTGCTATCGACGGCGATACTTTTGCAGGCTTTTGTTACATTGAAGAATGGCAAGAGAAAGGTTTTGTAGCCAACTCTGGTTTGATTGTGGTGGAGGATTATCGTGGAATGGGGCTGGCAAAAGCAATTAAAAAGAAAGCTTTTGAACTTTCCAGAAAAAAATATCCGAACTCGAAGATCTTTGGTTTAACCACCGGTTTGGCCGTGATGAAAATCAATCATGAATTGGGTTATCGTCCGGTTACTTTTTCCGAATTAACCATGGATGACCAGTTTTGGAAAGGCTGCCAGGGTTGTGTGAACCACGACATTCTGGAACGTACCGGCAGAAGCAAGTGTTTGTGTACAGGAATGTTATATGATCCTGCTTGGGAAAAACCGGCTGCCACAAATGGTAGTTCGATTAAAAAGCGTAGTTTACTGGATTTAATCCCGAAGTTAAAACCAGGAATGATTGGAAAAAAGAGTAAAGTATTTAATAAAGATAAAGAGAGTGACAGTCAGTAAAAATCAAAGGCAGCTACAGACTACTTTGTTATTGAAAACTGTCGCTCTTCTATACAAAATATTATTATGAGCAAAAAATTGGTTTTGGCATTTAGCGGAGGTTTGGATACCTCGTTTTGTGCAAAATATTTGAAAGAGGAAAAAGGTTTTGAGGTGTATACCGCCATTGCCAACACAGGTGGTTTTTCTGAAGAAGAACTAAAAGCAATTGAACAGCGTGCACTGGCTCTCGGAGCAGTAAAACATGTTACGCTCGATGTAACGAATGAATATTACGAGAAGTGTATTCGTTACATGGTTTTTGGAAACGTACTACGTAATAATACGTACCCGATTTCGGTAAGTTCGGAACGCGTGTTCCAGGCCATTGCCACCATCGAATACGCCAAGGAAATTGGTGCGAAATACATTGCACACGGAAGTACCGGTGCCGGGAATGACCAGGTTCGTTTCGATCTCACTTTTCAGGTACTTGCTCCGGATATTGAAATTATTACGCCAACCCGCGACTTGTTGCTGACACGTCAGCAGGAAATTGATTACCTGAAGAAATTCGGTTATGAAGCCGATTTCAAAAAAATGGAATACTCGATCAACCAGGGACTGTGGGGTACCAGTGTGGGTGGAAAGGAAACGCTCACTACAAATAAGAATTTACCGGAAGAAGCCTATCCAAGTCAGTTGGAAGAAAAAGGAGAAAGAACCATTGAACTCGGTTTCGAGAAAGGTGAACTGGTTTCACTGGATGGAGAATTTTACGAGAATGGACCAGAAATAATTCAGGCGCTTGAAGCCATTGCATCAAAATACGCCATTGGGCGTGATACGCATGTAGGCGACACAATTATTGGAATCAAAGGGCGAGTTGGTTTTGAGGCTTCTGCTCCGATGATTATTATTAAAGCACATCATTTGCTTGAAAAACATACGCTTACCAAGTGGCAAATGTATTGGAAGGAACAACTTGGCAACTGGTACGGAATGTTCCTCCACGAAGCCATGTACCACGAACCGGTGATGAGAAACATTGAAGATTTTCTTGAATCAAGCCAGGAAATGGTAACAGGTAAGGTAATTGTAAAATTAAAACCTTATCATTTTGAACTCGTAGGAATTGAATCAGAACACGACCTGATGAATTCAGGGTTTGGCCAGTACGGTGAAACCGTTGAAGCCTGGACGGCTGACGATGTGAAAGGATTCACAAAAATATTATCTAACTCTCTGAAGATTTACAATAAGGTAAATAAAGGGATTTAAGAATGTAGAACAGGAGCGATATGAACTATTGGAATCATCCCCCGCTCCTTTGTCGCTTCCCCCTTCGAAGGGGGATTAGGGGGATGAATGATTAATGAATGATAATCAAATGATAAAGGTTGGAATTATAGGAGGAGCCGGATATACTGCTGGTGAGTTGTTGCGGATTTTGATCAATCATCCCGAGGTTGAAGTGGTTTTTGCTCAAAGTACCAGCAATGCAGGGAATCCGGTTTCGGATGTTCATGTTGACTTACTTGGTGAAACGGACTTGAGATTTACCGTTGAAATGCCTTTCGAAACGGTGGATGTTATTTTCCTGTGCATGGGGCACGGGAAATCAAAAGAATTCATGGAGCAAAATGAGTTACCTGCCGGATTGAAAGTAATTGATCTGAGTCACGACTTCAGGTTAAAAAGAGATGGGAATAATTTTGTATACGGCTTGCCTGAATTGAATCGTGAACAGATAATAAACTCACGGTTTATTGCCAACCCGGGTTGTTTTGCAACCGGAATTCAGTTGGCACTTTTACCACTGGCGGCTGCAGGTATGCTGGTTGATGAGGTTCATGTAAATGCTATAACCGGATCAACCGGAGCCGGGCAGAAACCAACCGAAACATCACATTTTAGCTGGCGGAACAACAATCTGTCGGCGTATAAAGTGTTTGAACATCAACATGAAGGTGAAATAATCCAGAGTTTGAAACAGTTGCAGCCACGGTTTTGGTACGATTTTAATTTTGTACCGGTTCGCGGAAATCACACCCGTGGAATTTTTGCAACTGCCTACACAAAATTTGAACGGACACTGGAAGAGGCAAAAGAAATTTATCAAGAATATTACAAAGGTCATCCTTTTGTTTTTGTGGTGGATACAAATCCATCGGTAAAACAAGTGGTGAATACCAATAAAGCAGTGATTTATTTGGAAAAACATCGCAATAAACTTGTAATTATTTCAGTAACCGACAATCTGATAAAAGGAGCATCCGGACAGGCGGTTCAGAATATGAACCTGATGTTTGGGCTTGATGAGAAAACCGGATTAAATTTAAAACCGGTTGCATTTTAATTAAAAATAAAAAGGAAGAAATAATGGCTGTTTGCTTCGTGCTTCAGTCTTCCAGCTTCCAACTTGAAAATATGAAACTATTTGACGTATATCCACTTTTTGACATTGCACCGGTAAAAGCTGAAGGCTGCCGGGTCTGGGATTCTGAAGGAAGAAAATATCTAGATTTGTATGGAGGACATGCTGTAATTTCCATTGGGCATAGTCATCCGGTTTATGTTGATAAGATCTCTAATCAACTGTCGAAGATCGGTTTTTATTCCAATTCAGTTCAAAATCCATTACAGCATGAGTTGGCTGATAAATTAGGATCTCTTTCTGGGTGCGACGATTACCAGCTTTTCTTGTGTAATTCAGGTGCCGAAGCCAATGAAAATGCGTTGAAACTGGCTTCCTTTATTACTGGGAAGAAAAAAATTATCAGCTATAAGAAAGGTTTTCATGGGCGAACTTCAGCAGCCGTTTCAATTACTGATAATCCGAAAATCATTGCTCCGGTAAACGAAAGCGACAACGCGATTATTTTGCCTTTCAACGATATAAAAGCTACCGAAGAAGCTTTGAAAAACGGGAATGTGGCAGCGGTAATTGTGGAAGGTATCCAGGGGATTGGCGGGATTCATGTTCCGGATGCAGAGTTTCTGGTTCAACTTAAAAAACTGACCGAAAAATACGTTGCAGCGCTGATTCTGGATGAGATTCAGTCGGGTTATGGCAGAAGCGGAAAATTCTTCGCATTCCAGCATACTCCTGTGAAACCTGATATCATTACCATGGCAAAAGGAATGGGCAATGGATTTCCGATTGGTGGTGTTCTCATTCAGAAAGAAATTGAACCCTGGCATGGAATGTTGGGAACTACTTTTGGTGGAAATCACCTGGCTTGTGCCGCTGCCATTGCAGTACTCGACGTAATGAAAAAAGAAAGTCTGGTTGAAAATGCCAACAAGGTTGGAAATTACCTTATGGAAGAGTTGCGGGCGATGGAAGGTGATTTCGAAGTTCGCGGTAAAGGTTTAATGATTGGTATCGAATTTAAGTATCCGATTGCGGAAATCAGAAAACGTTTGCTGTTTGATTATGGAATTTTTACCGGGGTTTCCGGGCAAAATATTATCCGTTTGTTGCCACCGCTGAGTTTGACGGTGCAGGATGCCAATGAATTCTTAGCTGCTTTCAGAGCAGTTTACGAGGATGTTGTATAGTCACAGACTGAATAATCTGCAATAATTATTACAAAATGGAAAACAAAAAAATAGCGATCATCGGGGTTGGAAATATGGGCGGAGCAATTGCTGCCGGTTTGTTAAAGTCAGGTTTTGTAAGTGCCGACAAAATTTCTGTATCCGATCGCAAGGAATCGACGCTGGAGAAAATGAAAGAGTTGGGTGTGAATACATTCAGCGAAAATGAAAAAGCGGCAAAAGATGCGGATGTGATTATTGTTGCGGTGAAGCCGTACCACATCGAAGGTGTTCTGAAAGAAATTAAGGGCACTTTAAATCCGAATAAGATTCTTATCTCAATTGTAGCCGGTGTGGGTATTGAAGCTTTGGGAGAAATGACGGGCGCGGATATTCCTATCTTCCGGGTGATGCCAAATACGGCTATTGCTTTGCAGGAATCGCTTACTTGTATTTCTTCGAACGGAAATACCGCCGCGCACCGGGAATATGTACTCGATATGTTCAATAAAATGGGTAAAACCGTTGAAATTGGAGAAGACTTGATGGCTGCTGCAACTGTGTTGTCTTCCTGCGGAATTGCGTTTGCGTTGCGTTACATTAGGGCTGCCATGCAAGGTGGTATTGAAATTGGTTTTGGTGCTGAAATGGCACAGTTTATTACTGCTCAAACCGTAAAGGGGGCAACTGAATTGCTGCTTCAGTCCGGTCATCATCCTGAAAGGGAAATCGATAAAGTAACCACACCAATGGGAATTACCATAACCGGTTTGAACGAGATGGAACACAAAGGTTTTAGCTCCTCACTGATTCAGGGTGTGATGGCTTCGTATAAAAAGATTGGAAAGTCGAAATAGAAAGTGCAATTCAGGTATAAGAAAATAACGGTGAAAGTGGGCAGCAATGTGCTGGCTAAATCTGATGGAACACTGAATGTTTCGAGGATTGCACATTTAGTTGATCAGATAGCTTTTCTCCATAAACATGGAGTGGAAGTGGTGTTGGTATCCTCTGGTGCTGTTGCTGCAGGGCGTGCCGTAATGCAACCTTCAAAAAAGATGGACGCGGTTTCTCAACGTCAGTTGTGGGCGGCTCTTGGACAGGTGAAACTGATTTCGAGGTATTCCGATTTTTTTCAGGAGGATGGTTTGATTTGCGCGCAGGTGCTCACCACCAAAGAAAATTTTTCGAGCCGTGGTCACTACCTGAATATGAAAAACTGTATCACCACTCTACTGGATAATAAAGTGATTCCGATTGTCAACGAAAACGATACGATTTCAATTACTGAGCTGATGTTTACAGATAACGACGAACTGTCGGGTCTGATTGCGTCGATGGTGGATTCCGAAGCACTTGTTATTTTAAGTAATGTAGATGGCGTTTACAGTGGTCATCCCACAAATAAGGATGCTCAGTTAATTGAGCAAATAGAAATAAGCCAGCGTGAACTTGAGAATGCCATTTCTTCAGAGCGATCGAATTTTGGCCGTGGTGGGATGCACACCAAATTCAGAATTGCAAAAAAAGTGGCTGGTGACGGGATAGCCGTACACGTGGCGAATGGAACAAAGGATAACATCCTGATTGATCTGTTGGACAGTAACAAAAAGGTCGCTCACACGTACTTTGTTCCAAATGAGAAAACGTCAAGTGGCGTCAAAAAATGGATCGCCTATTCTGATGGTTTCGTGAAGGGAGAAATTGTTGTGAATGAAGGTGCTGCCAAAGCTCTTACTTCGGAAAAGGCTGTGAGTTTGCTTCCTGTTGGAATTGTTCAGATAAAAAGGGAATTCAAGAGAGGAGACCTGATCAGAATGCTTGATGAGAAGGGTGAGTCAATTGGGTTAGGGAAAGCTGCTTACGGTTCCGAAAAAATTGAAAAGGAAAAACAAACGGAGAAGCAAAAACCACTTGTCCACTATGATTATATGTATTTGGAAAACAGATTGAAGAACAACAAAATATAAAAACAGCTCAGGGTAAATTTCGACTGGTTCGCCGTTTTTGGCAACTATTCATTCTCCCTTTTTTGATGCCTTAACTTGAACATATTCTGAGCTCCCTCTCCCTCCCCTGGGAGAGGGTTTTAAATTGAACCCGGAAAGAACAAATATGAAAATTAAAGAACAGCTGCAAAAAACACTGGATGCCTCCCGAAAGTTGAATCTGGTTGATATTGACAAGGTAAATGCCGTGTTGAAGGAACTGGCAATTCAGGCACGAAAAAAGACTGATTTCATTTTACATGAAAACCGAAAAGATTTGGAAAGAATGGACAGTTCTGATCCAAAATACGATCGTCTGAAACTGACCAGTGAAAGAATTGAAGGAATTGCATCTGATATTGAAAATGTGGCTTCTTTGGAAAGTCCGGTTGGAAAGGTTTTAAAGGCATCGACCCGGCTAAATGGATTAAAAATACAGAAGGTGACTGTTCCTTTCGGTGTAATCGGAATTATTTATGAAGCTCGCCCGAATGTCACTTTCGATGTTTTTGCATTGTGTTTAAAATCAGGGAATGCCTGTGTATTAAAAGGAGGCAGCGATGCCATTGATTCAAACCGGGCAATTGTTTCTGTGATCCAGGATGTATTAAGAAAATTTGATCTGGATGAAAATACGGTAACTTTGCTTCCGGCTGGTCGTGAAGAAACCAACGAAATGTTGCGTGCACATGGTTACATCGATCTGATTATTCCACGTGGTAGTCAGAGTTTAATCAATTTTGTACGTGAAAATGCAACCATCCCGGTTATCGAAACCGGAGCGGGTATCTGCCATACCTATTTCGATAAATTTGGCGACCTGGAAAAAGGAAGTGAAATTGTGTTCAATGCCAAAACGCGCCGGCCATCCGTATGTAATGCGCTTGATTGCCTGGTTGTTCATGAAAGCCGAAAAACAGACTTGCCAGAATTGACGAAGAAGCTTGCTTCAGAAAGTGTTATTATTTATGCTGATGAAGAGGCATACAAAATAATGAAAGGGCACTATCCTGAACAACTTTTATTTCCAGCTACTACAGAATCGTTTGGAACTGAATTCTTATCACTGAAGATGGCGGTTAAAACGGTTAATTGTATTTTTGATGCCATAGACCACATCAACTTGTATAGCTCAAAACACAGTGAGGCTATTATCTCTGATGATCAGGGTAGAATTTCTACATTTATCAAATTAGTTGACGCTTCATCAGTTTATTCCAATGCTTCCACCGCTTTTACCGATGGTGCACAGTTTGGACTGGGAGCTGAAATTGGGATTAGTACACAAAAATTGCATGCCCGTGGGCCGATGGCATTGGAGGAACTCACAAGTTACAAATGGATTATTGAAGGAACCGGACAGGTTCGGCCAAAATAAAATTAACTATGAAGAAATTTATTTCAGTAAAAGATATTCCAAGTATCGAAAAAGCTATTGAAACCGCTTTTGAGGTTAAGAAGAACAAGTTTGGATTTCAGCATCTTGGAAAAAATAAAACCATGGTTCTCGTGTTTTTTAACTCCAGTTTGCGTACCCGTTTAAGTACTCAAAAAGCAGCCATGAACTTGGGAATGAATACGATGGTGATGAACGTGAATGAAGATAGCTGGCAATTGGAATCAGAGATGGGAGTGGTAATGGATGGAAACACTGCTGAACATCTTCGCGAGGCAATTCCGGTTATGGGAAGATATTGCGATGTGATAGGAGTGCGTGCTTTCGCTAAATTCGAAGATAAGGAAGCCGATTATTCAGAACGTATTCTAAACCAGTTTGTCGATTATTCAGGAGTTCCTGTTGTGAGTATGGAAGGAGCAACCCGTCACCCACTTCAAAGTTATGCCGACCTGATTACGATAGAAGAATTTAAAAAAGTGGAGCGCCCCAAAGTTGTACTCACATGGGCGCCGCATCCCCGCGCATTGCCTCAAGCTGTCCCAAATTCATTTGTAGAATGGATGCGTGAAACGGATTATGAACTGGTAGTTACTCATCCGAAAGGTTACGAACTGGCTCCGGAATTTATGGGTGATGTGCAGGTGGAATACAATCAGAAAAAGGCTTTTGAAGGTGCCGATTTTATTTATGCTAAGAACTGGGCTTCTTATACACATTACGGACAGATTCTTTCAAAAGATTTTGCATGGACAGTGGATGAAGACAAAATGGCACTTACCAACGATGCTAAATTTATGCACTGCCTGCCAGTGCGTCGAAACGTAGTTGTAACCGATGGTGTAATAGATAGTCCGAATTCGATTGTAGTAGAAGAAGCATATAACCGTGAGATTACAGCGCAAGCCGTTTTAAAAATGATCCTCGAAAATCAGTAAGTCAAAGCATTTAGTTTGAAGGATTCAAAAAAGGATGAGTAAGAAAATTGAAATAATACCTGCGATTGATTTAATCGAAGGAAAGTGCGTCCGGCTTTCTCAGGGTGACTACGACCAGAAAACGGTTTATAACGAAAATCCACTGGAACTAGCAAAAATGTTTGAAGCTGCTGGAATCAGGAGACTTCATCTGGTTGATTTGGATGGAGCCAAAGCAAAACATATTGTCAATCATAAAGTACTGGAAACCATTGCTGCCAAAACTTCTCTGGTAATCGATTTTGGTGGTGGATTGAAATCGGATAAGGATTTGGAGATTGCCTTTAATTCCGGAGCGTCGATGATTACAGGAGGGAGTATTGCCGTAAAGGAAAAAGAAAGATTTTTGAGCTGGCTTGAAAAATACGGTAGTGAAAGAATTATTCTCGGTGCCGATGCCAAAGATGGAAAAATTGCAGTGAGTGGTTGGCTTGAAAGTACTGAACTCGATGTAATTGATTTTATTTCGGAATACCAAAGACATGGGATTAAAAAGGTCATATCAACTGATATTAGCCGTGATGGCATGTTAAGTGGACCTTCTTTTGAGCTTTACGGAGAAATCATGAAGCAGCTTCCGGGAATTGAAATTATTGCCAGTGGCGGCATTGCATCCATGGACAACATATTAAAATTAAATGAAATGGGAGTGCCGGGGGTAATTACCGGAAAAGCCATTTATGAGAATAAAATATCTTTGAAAGAGATAGAAGCTTTCATACTTTAAACATTCTGAACGCTGAACTTTAAACTTTTTTATGTTAGCAAAACGAATTATACCATGTTTGGATATCCGGAACGGGCAAACCGTGAAGGGAATCAATTTTGTAAACATCCAGGAAGTGGGCGACCCAGTTGAACTGGGAGCTAAATATGCTGCCGAAGGTGCCGATGAATTGTGTTTTCTGGATATCACCGCTACTCACGAAGGCCGTAAAACCTTTGTTGAATTGGTAAAACGTATTGCTGCACATTTAAATATCCCGTTTACCGTTGGTGGTGGAATTAGCGAACTATCGGATGCTGAAAAATTACTTAGTGCTGGCGCTGATAAAATTTCTATCAACTCTTCAGCTGTTCGAAATCCAAAACTGATCGATGACCTGGCGCTGAATTTCGGTAGCCAGTTTGTGGTGGTTGCTATTGATGCCCGCGGTGACGAAAATGACCACTGGACTGTGACTGTTAATGGTGGGCGGATTCCAACTGATAAAGAATTATTTTCCTGGGCCAAAGAAGCTGAAGATCGCGGTGCAGGAGAAATTCTGTTTACTTCGATGAACCACGACGGAACCAAAAACGGCTTTGCCAACAAGCAGCTTTCCCGGATGGCTGATATGCTCAAAATTCCAATTATCGCATCCGGAGGAGCAGGAACGAAAGATCATTTTGTGGACGTCTTTACACAAGGAAAAGCTGATGCCGGGTTGGCAGCCAGTATCTTTCACTACAATGAGATACCAATCCCGGTACTTAAGAATTACTTAAAACAGAAAGGAATTGTGGTTCGATAATCGAAGCAATGTGTAACTTCGCACCAGAAATTAGCCATGAAAATGAATTGATCTCATTGATTTCCAGTATTCTGGTTTTTAATGATCAATCAAAATAGTGAAAATGCTCATTAATTATTTCATGGAAACGATTATTTAAAACTTGAAAAGATGAAAACTTTAAAAGAAATATCACAACTCGACTTTGATAAAACCGGAGGTTTGATCCCCGCCATTATACAGGATGCTGAAACCCAGGTGGTTTTAATGATGGGCTACATGAACAGTGAAGCGCTTGCCAAAACTAAAATGAGCGGGAAAGTTACATTTTTCAGCCGCACGAAAAACCGGTTGTGGACTAAAGGCGAAGAATCAGGTAATTTTCTGAATGTGGTTTCAATAGGTGTGGATTGCGATAACGACACCTTGTTGGTAAAGGCAAATCCGGTTGGCCCGGTTTGCCACACAGGTAATGATACCTGTTTTGAAGAAGTGAACAGTTCAAACGACATTCTTTTCCTGAGCTTTCTGCAGGATTTTATCGATCGACGTAAAGTAGAAATGCCCGAGGGGTCGTACACCACAAAGTTATTTAGTGAGGGTACACGTAAAATTGCTCAGAAAGTGGGTGAAGAAGCTGTTGAAACTATCGTAGGTGCTATGGCTAATGATAATGAAAATCTTATCTACGAAGCCAGCGATCTTCTGTATCATTTGATTGTATTGCTTTCTGAAAAAGGTCTCCGGATTGAAGACGTTGTAAAAGAACTTAAATCAAGACATAAATAAGCGCTTTAGGGTTTTAAAATTCTTCAGGTTTGTATGTGAATATTGATTCGTTGAAAACAGAAGTTTCATTTCGAATCATATGTTCAAAAGGGTTTTATAAAACATAGTTGCGCAACATAGTTGCAAAACATTGAAAATAACGCTATTGTGGTTAGGGTTTTAAAAGCATAGTGGCTAGCTTTGTTATATCAACTAACTGCAAAAACCGTTTTTATGGAAACTCTAACCATTTGTCCAACCAGTACGGCAACGATTTTGGCATGTCAGAAAATTGCTAAAACCTTCAAAGAAAACATTTACGAACTCTCCAGTGTGAGAAAAGAGTGGGACCCGGAGTATGCCACTTCGTTGAATGTTTGGATTGAGGATACCATTGAGAAACACTATGTTCAATCGCTTGATTCGCTTCATGAGGAGCGTTATCGCCAATGGCATGAAGTGATGGTGGCTGCATTACAGCATCTGAAAGTTTTGAGAGCTTCAATGAAAATTGATTTTAAAAATGACAAGAAATTTTTAAATGATTTTTTTGAAAAGACCGGTTATAATGAATATTTCAGCGATGCCAAGAATGGCGATCATCTCAGTTTGTATAAGTTTTTAAAGACTTTCGCCGCCAACCTGGACGAGCCTACACGTCAGAAAATAGCTGACAGAGGAACTATGGATAGCTTGTTTGACAAGATTATGGTTTGTGCTAACCGGGTTCATGAATTTGAAGATTGTTTTGTAGCACTGGAAGGTGAAACACAACTTGATAATTATGGCAAAAAGGAAGTAGCCAGTATCTATACAAATATTCAGGATATTTGCCGGGTAGCCATTGCTTACTATCAGTTTGATGCCAATAAACGTTCTGACTTTAACTATTACAAAGTGTTAGTAAACCTATAAGAAGGACCTAATAATTAACTTAATATTTCGTGAGCAGTCTGCCTTTTTCGGAGGGTAGGCTGTTTTTTTACAAAAAAGCCCCGAACCAGAAGATCCGAGGCTCAAATTTTGTCTAAATATTTTTACAGAATCAACATGGCATCACCATATGTCCCGAAACGATAATCTTCTTTTAACGCAGTATGATAGGCCTCCATTACAAAATCGTAACCACCAAAAGCAGCCACCATCATCAAAAGTGTTGAGTAAGGCAGGTGGAAGTTGGTAACCATCGAATTGGCCACACTAAATTCGTACGGAGGGAAAATAAACTTATTTGTCCAGCCTTCAAAAGGTTTCAGAAATCCCTGCGTAGATACTGAACTCTCAAGAGTTCGCATGACAGTAGTTCCAACTGCACAAACATTTTTCTTGTTCTCTTTTGCAGAATTCACAATATCACAGGCTTCCTGGTTAATCCAGATCTGTTCCGAATCCATTTTGTGTTTGGTGAGATCTTCTACATCTACACTGCGGAAATTACCTAAACCGACATGCAGTGTCACAAAGGAGAAGTCTACACCTTTAATTTCAAGGCGTTTCAATAGTTCGCGACTAAAGTGCAATCCGGCAGTTGGTGCCGCAACAGCCCCTTCGTGCTTGGCAAAAATCGTCTGGTAACGATCTTTATCTTCAGGCTGAACCTGTCGATTAATAAATTTAGGAAGTGGAGTTTCACCCAACCCGTACAAGGTTTTCTTAAACTCGTCGTATGGGCCATCGAACAGGAATCGCAAAGTACGACCACGCGAGGTTGTGTTGTCGATAACTTCGGCAACCATTGTGTCGTCGTCGCCAAAATATAGCTTGTTTCCAATCCTGATTTTTCTTGCCGGATCAACTAATACATCCCATAAACGTTGTTCGCGGTTTAATTCGCGGAGCAGAAATACTTCAATTTCAGCACCTGTTTTTTCCTTGTTTCCGTACAAACGGGCAGGGAATACTTTGGTATCGTTAAATACCATTACATCCTTATCATCAAAATAATCAAGTAAATCTTTAAACAACCGATGTTCAATGGTTCTTGTAGCCCGGTTTAAAACCATCAGTTTCGACTCATCACGATTCGATGCCGGATGCAATGCAATTCTATCCGGCTTTAGGTCATACTTGAATTTTGATAATTTCATTCTATTAAAATTATTTGTTTTATACGTTACCAAATGAAAATTGTCTCTTTGTCAGCCGACATATCGAGGCTTTTTCACTTTTAAATGTATTCTATATTAAAAACGACAAAAGTAGTACAGTTTTTTGTATTTTCTGTTCAGTGTGTGGTTTACGAAGCAAAATCTATTTTGATTCATATAAATTTAAATTTTCTAAGAACTCATCAACTAAAAAAGCATCACTAACATCGTGTGCACCTATTTTAGTTCGTTCCAGTGCTGTTAAATAGGCTCCACACAGCAGTGCTTCACCAATATCGCGGGCCAGTGCTCGAATATATGTTCCTTTTCCGCAATTCACTCTAATTCTTATGTTTGGCAAAGCACATTCTTCCAATACAATCTTTCTTATAACAATTCTTTTGGCCTGAAGTTCTATGTCTTCTCCTTTTCTGGCATAATCGAAGGCTCTTTTCCCCTTTATTTTAACAGCTGAAAAGACCGGAGGAACCTGGTCGATTTCGCCAACAAACTTTTGTATTGTTTCTTCCACCAACTCGCGGGTCACGTGTGAAAAATCACTTGAACTATCTTCTTCTGTTTCCATGTCGAAGGAAGGAGTGGTAGCTCCAATTTTCAGTGTTGCCACGTATTCCTTTTCCTCTTTTTGGATTTCTTCAATTCGCTTTGTGGCTTTCCCCGTACACAAAATAATTAATCCGCAGGCCAGTGGGTCGAGTGTGCCAGCATGTCCTACCTTCAGTTTTTTTATTCCGAGTTTCTGACACAGGTTGTAACGTACCTTGTTTACTACGTCAAACGATGTCCAGTTTAATTCTTTATTAAATAATAATATCTCTCCTCCAGGGAAATCGTATGTTGTTTTGAATTCAGGCATGAATAACGCTCTGTTATACAGGAAGTTGAATTAAGTTTTTGAAAAAATCAGGCTGCAAATATAGCAATTAGGCCAATAAGGGCACAATAAATAGCAAAATAAATAAGTTTTCCTCGCTTCACGATTTTAATCATCCACGAACAAGCGAGCAATCCGGAAACAAAAGCGGCAATAAATCCAACCATCATGGGTACTACTTCAACATTGGCCTGTCTGGTCAGGTCACCAGAAAGTAATTTCAGGAAATTGGCTCCCAAAATAGGTATGATTACCATCAGAAATGAAAACCTGGCCAAATCGTTTTTACTGTTTCCAAGAATCATTCCGGTTGCTATGGTTGACCCACTTCTGGATACTCCGGGTATAACAGCAATCATCTGGGCAATTCCGATGATAAAAGCATCGAGATATTTAATTTTTCGCTCACCATGGCGGGCATAATTGGCAAAACCCAGAAGCAGGGCCGTAAATAAAAGTGCCGATCCAACCAGAATTAAGTTGCCTTTGAAAAGCGATTCGATTTGTTCTTCAAATAAAACTCCCGCAATACCAACCGGGATAGCAGATACAATCAGTTTTGAAACATATTGTGTTTCATCGTTCCATTTAAACTGAAGCAGACCTTTAAATAATTCATATATATCTTTTCTGAAAATAACCAGGGTGCTCAAAACTGTAGCGCCATGTAAAACTACATCGAAAAGCAAGCTGCTTTCACCTTCAACTCCAAATAACACATGTCCGATTTCAAGGTGTCCGCTGGAACTGATTGGTAAGAATTCGGTAAGTCCCTGAATTAATCCGAGAAGTAAGGCCTGGAGTTCGTTCATTCAAAGGTGATTTTATTCTTCTTTTGGCTTCTTCATGATCGCATAAATCTCAAAAACAAAGCCGATCAAAAGAAGAATGGGAGCAAGAGTCAGCCGACGGAAGTCAAAAATATCGTAACTGAACACATTTGGATCATCGCTGCCACCGCCTGCCAATAAAATAAATCCAAGAACGATAATAGCAAATCCGATAGCAAGCAGTTTGTAATTCTCTTTTCCCAGCGCAAATCCTGCGGTATCTTTTGATTCTCTAACTTTTTTGGCCATTTGATTTATTAAAATACGAGGGTAAAGATAACTAATAAAACAATTCATCAAATTTGAGGCGCAGGAATTTGTTCACTGCCAGCCAGGTTGAAATAAAGGAAATAAGGATTCCCAAGGTGAAGACAATACCACCAACCAAAAGCACAATTTGCAGGTCATTAATAGAAATCAAACCCGACAATTCTTTTTTATACGTATAAATTCCGGTTATCAAAAGACTATCGGCAATGAGTGCTCCTGATGTGCCAAGCCATAAACTTCGCTGTAAAAATGGTTTGCGGATATAATTTTTGGTCGCACCGACCATGAGCATTGTATTGATGGTAAAACGTTGCGAATAGATCAGCATTCGAATGGTGTTGTTGATCAAACCAAAAAAGATGAAGAGTAGCAAAATGCTGACAACGATCAGAACGAGGCTAATTTTTTTTACATTTTCGTTGATCAGCGAAATAAGGTTTTTTTGGTAATATACTTCACTCACCTGCGGGAAATCCAGAAATTTTTGTTGAAGCATTTTTAAGCTGTCACTTTGTGTGTATTCGGCATTCAGTTTGACATCGAGCGAAGCAAACAGTGGATTGTATCCCAAAAAACCGGTGAAATCTTCACCCAACTCCTCGGTGAGTTCTTTGGCTGCCGTTTCTTTGTTAATGTATCGGGTGGATTTAACGTAATTGCCAACATTCAGTACTTTTTGAAGGCGGATAACTTCCACTTCTTTTACGTTATCTTTCAATACCAACGTAAGCCCGATCTGTTCTCTAACATAACTGGATAAATGCTGTGCATTGATCAGTACCAGACTCAACATTCCCAATAATAACAGAACCAGCGAAATGCTCACCAGGGCGGTAATCCACGAATTCAGGAAACGCTTTCTTTTTTGAGTCTTTTTCATTCTCTAAATAGCATCAAACTCTGGCAAAGGTAACGAATTAACCAAGCAGGCTTTTTATAATCGAAGTGTTTTATAAATTCAATTATCAACATGCCTTCGATGTAATAAGCTTCCATCTCAAATTGTAGTTTAATAAGCTCGGGAATGGCTATCGGAATTTGGTTAGGAATGACACATGTTATGTAGTTTTAACTTATTGAAAATTTGAAGTTTATTTCTTTGGAAATACGAAAAAAGAAAATACTTTTGCAGTCCCGATTGTTATCCTTAGATGTAAGGAGTGTAAATAGTTGATTTTCTTGACGTAAGCAGGTTTTGATGAAAAAATTCCGTTGAGTCAAAAACAGTAAACTTCAGGAAATTCAAAAGTGTAGAATACAAAAAATAAGAAAAAAGTGGACACACTTAGTTATAAAACGATTTCGGCAAACAAAGAAACCGCCAACAAAGAGTGGGTACTTGTTGATGCAGAAGGACTTGTTTTAGGACGTTTGGCAAGTGAAGTTGCCAAAATCCTAAGAGGAAAAAATAAAGCAAATTTTACTCCGCACGTTGATTGTGGAGATAACGTAATCGTGATCAATGCTGAAAAAGTTGTATTAACCGGTAAAAAAATGAGCGACAAACAATATGTACGTCACTCAGGTTATCCGGGCGGACAACGCTTCCAGAATCCTCAGGAAATTCTGAAGAAATATCCTGAGCGTTTAGTAGAAAAAGCTGTAAAAGGGATGTTGCCTAAAAACAAATTGGGTAGCGAACTTTTCAGAAACTTGCATGTAGTAATTGGTGCCGAGCACAAATATGCAGCTCAACAGCCAAAAGTTATTGATTTAAAAATTAAATAAGCAAGATGGAAGTAGTTAACACATTAGGACGTAGAAAATCAGCAGTAGCACGCGTTTACGTTAGCGAAGGTAAAGGAAACATTACCATCAATAAAAGAGATCTGAAAGAGTATTTTCCATCAGAAATTTTACAGTATATCGTTTTACAGCCACTGAACCTGCTTCAGGTTGTTGAAAAATACGATATCAAAGTAAATCTTGACGGAGGTGGTCCAAAAGGACAGGCAGAAGCTTTGCGTTTGGCTATTACCCGTGCAATGATGGAAATTGATCCGGAAACCAGACCACAGCTAAAAGCTGCCGGATTCGTTACAAGAGATCCGCGTGAAGTGGAACGTAAGAAGCCAGGTCAGCCAAAAGCAAGAAAACGTTTCCAGTTCTCAAAACGTTAATATCAATTTTATTATTCACTTATATGGATCTAAAACGGCTGAGATTCTGTCGGCTGACGGACTACTCAGGTGTTGCTTTTAGGACATTTAAAAAGTAAACAGATGCCAAGAACAAATTTTCAAGACTTATTGGATGCAGGTGCACATTTTGGTCACCTGAAAAGAAAGTGGAATCCAAACATGGCTCCTTATATTTTTATGGAGAAAAACGGAATCCACATTATTGATCTTCAAAAAACAGTAGTAAAAATCGATGAAGCTGCTGCAGCCATCAAACAGATTGCAAAATCAGGCCGTAAAGTTTTATTCGTTGCTACTAAAAAGCAAGCCAAAGAGCTGGTTTCAGATTTGGTAAAAAGCGTAGGAATGCCTTACGTTACCGAACGCTGGCCCGGTGGTATGCTTACCAATTTCCCAACCATTCGTAAAGCGGTGAAGAAAATGATCTCCATCGACAAAATGATGAAAGATACCAGTTGGGATAACCTTTCAAAACGCGAAAAACTTCAGATTACACGTCAGCGTGCCAAACTGGAAAAAGTGTTGGGTTCTATTTCAGACCTTACTCGTTTGCCTGCTGCTTTGTTCATTGTAGACGTGTTGAAAGAAAAAATCGCTGTTCGCGAAGCTCAGAGACTCGGTATCCCGGTTTTTGCTATTGTTGATACCAACTCTAACCCGGAAGATGTTGATTTCGTTATTCCGGCCAACGACGATGCTTCTCAATCCATTCGTTTAATTGTAGGTGCAATGTGTGATGCGATTCGTGAAGGTTTGAACGAACGCAAAGTTGAAAAAGACAAAGATGGCGCTGAAGAGAATGACAACGAAGACGAGGATGTTGACGTTGAAGAAGAAGTTGAAGAGGAAGAAGATAGCGACGAAGAATAGAACGATTTAAATTACAAATTTTTAAAAAGATTATACCATGTCTTTTACAACAGCCGACGTAGTAAAACTGCGTAAAGTATCAGGTGCCGGAATGATGGACTGTAAAAATGCCCTCACTGAAGCTGATGGTAATTTTGAAAGAGCGCTTGAGATTATCCGCGAAAAAGGAAAACTGATTGCTAACAAACGTGCTGATCGTGACGCTGCCGAAGGAGTAGCATTATCAAAAGTTACTGAAGACGGTAAATTTGGTGCACTGGTTGTATTGAATTGCGAAACTGACTTCGTGGCTAAAAACGAAAGCTTTGTTTCGTTTGCAGAAAGTATCCTGAATGCTGCACTTGAGAATAAAGTTGAAAGCCTGGAAGCTTTAAAAGCCGTTGAACTGAATGGAAAAAGCATCGAAACACTGGTAACTGAACAAACTGGTGTTACCGGCGAGAAACTGGATTTGTCATACTTCAAATCTTTAACTGGTGAAGCTGTAGTTCCTTACATCCACCCAGGAAACAAACTGGCAACAATGGTAAGTTTTAACAAAGCTTTAGCCGATGTACAGGTTGGTAAAGATGTAGCTATGCAAATTGCTGCAATGTCTCCAATTGCTGTTGATGAAAAATCAGTTCCACAAGCTGAGATTGATAAAGAACTTGCTTTTGCAAAAGAAAAATACCGCAACGAAGGCAAACCTGAAGATATGATCGAAAAGATCGCCTTGGGTTCATTGAACAAATGGTACAAAGACGTTACGCTTTTGAACCAGGCATTCGTTAAGGAAAATAAAATCTCTGTGAAAGAGTATCTGAAGCAAAACGATGCACAATTAACAGTTACAGCTTTCGATCGCTATTCTTTGAATGTATAAGAAAAAGCTAAAGAGGAAATAAAAAATGCCGCTCATTGAGCGGCATTTTTGTTGCTATAAACTAATGTCTATCTGTTTATAATCATCCGTTGCACATTACTGACTTCGCCATCTTTAATTAATCTGCAAATGTAAATTCCCATGGTGGCGGCAGTGCCATTTTGTTTGGTTCCGTTCCATTTTATCTGGTGTTCACCTGACGGAAGCTCTCCATCGACCAAAACTTTAATTTCTTGTCCAAATAAATTGTAAATCCTCAACTGAACATCAGTTCTCTTTTCTAATGAAAATTTGATGGTTGTTGATGAGGTGAACGGATTTGGATAGATAAGGAACTCAGCCTCTTTTTCTGGTTTAGTTTCATCAACCGAAGCTGCAATTTCTGCTGCTTTAACAACGATTGTGCTAAAGTGTTCGATGGATGCATAAATTCGATTTCTGGCTGTGTCAACAGTAGCTACTCCATCACCTACTTCTACAAAACCGGTACTATCGGCGAAAAATACGTTTAAGTCGTGAGGATCTACTCCGAGCGAATCAAGTAAGTCACGTTTGTAAACCAACTTTAACTCAACTGGAGTATTAAACCAGTAAGGCTCAACAATACTATCTGAACCTACCGGAACCACACTGAATTTAACTCCGGTGATTATTTCTTCACTAAAGTTTACATCTGTGCTATCGTCCGTCAGTTCAGTATATTCTTCAGGAATAAACATGTAGATATCTATATCTTCATCAATACATCCATAAGGAAAATGTAACATTCCCGCATTAAGAATATTCAAAGGATAAGGTAAGCCCCCGATTTTATATGATTCGCCTTCTTTGAAATACTTAGGTTTAAGTTCGTGACCATCAGGAAGCACGCGGCGAATGGAAATGGTATTTACGTCAAGATCAACAGTCGAATCGACCACCAGTAATTCCACAGAAGCTTCAAAATTGCTGTATTCTGCATGTATTAGAGTTATGCCGGTTTCACCGGTTAAAGTAAGCAATCCGTTTGCGTCTATATTTGCAATGCTTGTATCTGAAACCGTCCAGATAAATTCAGCATTTTGGTGAGGAACTCCGTTTGTTTTATAGGTAGCCGAGTATAAAATAGGTTCATGACCTTTATAAACAGTCAGATCCCCCGGTTGAATGGTTAACTGTTTACCCTTGTTATCAAGTTGTTCTCTTTCTCTTTCTTTCTCTCGTTTTTTCTCTTTGCTTTCGTAAACAGTAATTTTTGCGGTGTCGGCAAGTTCGCCCAGGGTGGCAATTATGATGCCTTTTCCAACTGAATCATTAGAATAAAATAAATTACTGGTTGAAGTCGAAAATGATCCAAGTTCCTGAGGAGCCATAGTCCAACTAAATATTGTGTCAACTTTTGTCCCGGTTGAATCAATGTAGAATGCGCGAAGTTCAACCGAGTCACTAATTTCAACTCTTATGTTATCGGGAACAATTTTAATACACGGATATTCTACTTCGTCATCCGATTCATCGTCATAGTTTTTTGGTGTACCTGTCACTGTTAACTTCACAGAATCCCTTGCATCGTGGTATTTGGCAATCAGGAATCCTTCCCCAGGATGATTTGCAGTTAATACTCCATCCTTGCTTACTTTTCCAAGATAACCAGGCTCAGTACTCCAGCCTATTTTAGCGTTTTCAATCATATTTCCTGCAGTATCCAGAACTTCCGCAGCTACAACTGTGGTTGTATTTGGATCAAGAACCATTTCTCCGGTAGTAATAGTAATTGTTTGACCACTTGCCAGGAGGGAAAATGCAACTCCCAGCGGTAACATTAAAATTCGAGCGAGAATGTAAATATTTTTCATATGATTAAGATTGGTTTGTATTTCATTTTTACGATAACATTATATGTCACTATGAATCAGCTAATCAAGTTACGGATATCATAGGTAAAATCCAATTTAGCTACCCTATTTGCAGTAGCATGAAACCTTTATTATTTTAAAAATGTACTAAGCGTCGTCTTATATATATTCCTGAAAAGGTAAAAAGGTAACACTCAGAATAATATAAAATTAGCCGGAATGGTCTGGCTCTGTATAAGAATACAATCATTTTCCACCCAATTACGTATAAAAGGATAAAGAGTTAAAGAACTTTAATTTAGATATGTGGGCATAATTTTTGGATGATCATTAGTAACACAGCTATTCTGTGTAAGAATAATTTAAAATGGAGAGAGTCATGGAAGTACTTGCAGCTTATGCAATCCTGATGCTGGTGCTGACTGTTTTAATGATGTATTTAAGCTACCGGGATGTAAGACATCATCATGAATAAGCAATCATTTCCTGGTTTATCCAGAAAGATTTTATGCTTATGAATTGGGGAATTTATCCACAAGAGCGGGATATTACATTCATTAGTAAAACGTAAACTGGTTCCTCGATGTTCTACTGAAATGTTTGTAGTGGAGAATAAGTGTGAGCCTCTCACGGGACTCGAACCCGCGACCTGCTCATTACGAATGAGCTGCTCTACCAGCTGAGCTAAAGAGGCTTTTAAAACTGAAGCAAATTTAAAATTAAAGTCGATTACAGTATCTCTTATAAAGTAATTTTTATACTGTTTCTTTCCCATTCTCAATCACTTTTTATTCTGTAATTAACAAGCAATGTTTGATAAGTGGCTGTAAAATAGAAGTTAAGAGCTAAATATTAATTGTAATTTGGTTAAATAATTTCGATACTTTATCGATTAAAAATTCAGATTATGGTTGCAATTATTACGTATGCAGTTCTTTTGCTAATGCTGGTTTCGGTAATAATGTATTTAAGCTACCGTGATGTGAAGCAACATCGTTAGACAGACGTTTTGTTGATACAGGAACTATTCTTCGGAATGGACTGGGAATATGGATCTCAGTCAGAAATAATATATGCCCTGATTCGAGTGTAGTTCAATCAGATTTTATTCTTATTTTGTATGTTTTGAAAAAACATATATGCAAGCAATTAAAATAGTATTTTGTCTGATATTTTTTGTCCCGGGCTTTGTTTTTGGGCAATCTTCTCTGGATTCTTTATTGATACGGCTTGATGCTGCTATCGAAAATCATATGCTTTACTCTTCGCAAAAGGAAGAGCGAATACAACAGATCAAAAATAAATTACATAGTATTGAACGAAATTCTTTGGAAGAATATAAGCTTAACGCAGAACTTTATAATGAATATCGGCCATATATCTGTGATTCGGCCATATATTATAAGAGCAGGAACATCGAAATTGCGAAGTATTTGCATAATACTGACCTTCAGTACGAAAGCGAGCTGCAATTGGCTTATTTGATGGGTTCTACCGGAATGTATCTGGAAGCCGTGGATTTGATTATTTCGATAAACAGAAAGAGGGTCCCCGAACATTTGTTGGAAGAATACTACAGCACTTACAAGCATGTTTATTCAGAACTAGCGTTTTATACACAAGATAAAATGGGGGCCGAAAAATACTGGCAAATATCTTCGCGTTACGCTGATTCGCTAAATAATGTGCTTACTCCCGCTGACGAATTGTATTATTTAGTAAAAGAAGATAATCTTCGGTATTCAGGAAGCCTGGAAGAGTCGCTGAAAGTCAATGATACTATAATTGCAAGATATTCTTTGGGAACACGTGAATTTGCCATAACATGCTACAACCGCTCGTTAACTTACCGAAAACTGAAAGATACAGATAGCGAGAAGTATTATTTAGCATTATCTGCCTTGTCCGATATATTGTCGGCAACAAAAGATCATGCCTCATTGTGGATGCTGGCAGAAATTCTGTATAATGAGAATGATATGGAACGTGCATACAATTACATCCGTTTTTCGTGGAGCGAGACTGTTTTCTATAATGCGCGTTTGAGAAGCTTGCAAAGCGCGGGAATTTTATCGCTGATAGACCTAACTTACCAGGCAACCATTGAACAGAAAAACAAACAACTTAAAAACTATTTATTACTTTCCACCACACTGGGAATTCTACTTGCTGTAGCCTTCGTTTTTATCTATAGTCAGATGAAGCGCTTATCTGAAACAAGAAAATACCTGCAGGAGGCTAATACGAGTTTGAAAAAGTTAAATACTGATTTGCAAGTGGTAAATCGACAGTTACAAGTTGTTAATTTGGATCTTTCAGAATCCGATCATATTAAGGAAGTTTACATAGGCCATTTTATCAAGCTTTGTTCTACCTATATCGATAAAATGGATGGATTTCGCCGAATGGTTAATAAGAAGCTCACAACAGGACAGGTTTCTGAATTAGTTACCATTACCCGTTCGCAAGAGATGATGGAAACTGAGTTTGAGGAGTTGTATCGAAATTTCGATAAAGCTTTTCTGCGTATTTTTCCACATTTTGTAGAAAAGGTGAATGAACTGCTTGTTGAGGATGATAAAATGGTGTTGAAAGAAGATGAACTGCTAAATGTTGAACTTAGGATATTGGCTTTAATTCGTCTGGGAATTAGCAACAGCTCGCAAATTGCTGAATTTTTACGCTACTCTGTAAATACCATTTATAATTATCGGGCAAAAATAAAAAGCAGGGCTATATCCCGTGACGAATTTGAGGACTTACTCGCTCAAATCAGATAAACGAGACCAAATATTTCGTATACTTCTTTCAGGTAAAATGATAAATTGTGTTCCTGTCAATCTACTTTTCTTCCACTTTTTTTACCTATACATTATAATGTAATGTGCATATTTTTAGGTTTTTACAAAAAACAAACAACAGTATTATCCACTTTAGTTTCCCTCTCAATTTTGCCCGCCTAACGATTAAATACATTTGTTAGTGGAGAAAACAGACAACTTATTATTCCGAACCATACCATTCGGAATATGTTTTTCTCGGAATTTGTTTGAAAAGTAAATGATTGAGGGTTTCCGGTTACGGAAATCATCACAGTCTTTTTACTGGTTGAACTGATGCTAATTAAATATTTTATCTATGAGAACTAATTTTTTAAAACTAAAAATTCCTCTTTTGTATTTGTTTTTGGTACTTGGCTTTAGCTGGTCGGTACAAGCGCAACAAATAAACGTACGAGGTGTAGTAAGTGATCTTTCGGGGGAACCATTACCCGGAGTGAACATCGTGGTAAAAGGAACGTTGCAGGGAGTGATGACCGACCCGAACGGCAATTACCAGATCAGTGTACCCGGCAGCGATGCCATTTTGATGTTTTCATACATCGGATACATTTCACAGGAAGTAACTGTAGGCAACCAAAATGAGATTAATATTTCATTGAAGGAAGATCTGCAGCAAATTGATGAGGTGGTTGTAATTGGTTATGGTACCGTAACCAAAAAAGATGTAACCACCGCCGTATCCACGGTTTCAACAAAAGACATTGACGAACGTCCAATTGTGTCAGCAGCACAGGCACTTCAGGGAAAGGCAGCCGGTGTAAACGTGTACTCGCCCAGCGGTGCTCCCGGTGGAGAAATGGTTGTCAGGGTGCGTGGTACCACTTCATTCAACGGCAGTAATAGTCCGTTGTACGTGGTAGACGGAGTTCCTGTTGATAACCTGAACTTTCTTTCGCCCCAGGATATTGCCAGCATGCAGATTCTGAAAGACGCTTCTTCAGCTGCCATTTATGGCTCGCGTGCTGCCAATGGTGTAATTCTTATTACTACCAAACAAGCCAGTGGCGAAGCAAAAATTGCTGCCAATGTTCAGTACGGAGTCAGCCGTGTTGCCAATCAGATTGAATCGTTGAATGCTGCCCAGTATAAAACACTGATGGACGAAATTCGTCCGGGTGCCATACCCGAAGGAACAACTGATCAAACCAATTGGTTTGACGAAGTTTATGGTACTGGGATTACTCAGAACTATCAATTACAGATCTCGGATGGTAATGACAAGACACGTTACTTTGTATCCGGAGGGTATCTGAACGAAAAAGGGGTGCTTAGTTCGGCATTTTTCCGCAGGTATAACATGCGTAGCAATATTGAAAGTCAGGTGCGCAGTTGGCTGAATTTTGGATTGAACCTGTCGTATTCCGACAATACAAGTAATGGTGTTACTACCGGAGCAGGATCCAACCGTGGTGGGGTGGTTCTTTCCGTAGTTAACCTGCCAACGGCTTCTAATATCATTGATCCGGAGACAGGATTGTACAACCGCACTTTCTTTGGACAAAATATTACCAACCCGATTGAATCAATAGAAAACGGTAAAAACAACAAAAATAACGAAAACCGGTTGATCGCATCGGGAAGTACAACAATTACTTTCCTTCCCGAACTGGATTTGAAATCATCGTTTACGCTCGACCGCCGAAATGGCAAAGTAACTGGTTTTACTCCCCCTGTTCATGGTGCAGACCGTGACGATTGGGGAAACGCATGGGATACAAGAAGCAGCAACACTCTGCTGGTGTTTGATAACGTGCTGACCTACAAAAAGACTTTTGCTGAAAAACACAATCTGGAAGCCATGGCCGGTACTTCGTGGACCGATTCACAATGGTCTCAAAGTTATATCAACGGATCACATTACAAGGATGATTATATTCATACACTGAATGCAGCCAACAAAATTGCCTGGGACAATACAGGTTCAAACGCTTCAGCCTGGGGAATCATGTCGTTCTTCGGACGTGTTTCGTACAATTACGAAAGCAAATATCTGTTTACTTTTGCCGTTCGCGAAGACGGTTCTTCCAAGCTGAATCCAGATCATCGCTGGGGAACCTTTCCTTCTTTTTCAGGAGCATGGCGCCTATCGTCGGAAGAATTCATGAAAGATTTTGACTGGCTGAATGATTTAAAAATCCGTGGAGGCTGGGGACAAACCGGTAACCAGTCGGGAGTAGGCGATTACTCTTACCTGCAACGTTACAATATTACTCGTCAGCCATGGTTCGAAACCGGAAAAGAAGACGCTGTTCCGACCATTACTCAGGCAAACCTTCGCACTGCTGACCTTACCTGGGAAACTACTTCACAAGTGAACATTGGGTTGGATGCTACACTGCTTGAAAACAGGTTAACCGTAGCAATGGATTATTACTCGAAACACACAACCGATATGTTAATGTATGTTGGGGTGTCTGTAGGAACAGGAGGAGCAAGCACGATTACACGAAACGAAGGCGAAATGTTGAACCGGGGTTTTGAATTCTCGGCAAGCTCCAGGAACTTTACAGGAGCTTTTAGCTGGAATACCGATTTCAACATTTCCTTTAATAAAAACAAATTGCAATCCCTTGCGTTGCAGAAAATTTACTACGATGCTGAAACAACAGATGCTTTCCATCAGACACGCGTTGTTAGAAACGAACCGGGGCGCGCACTTGGCGGATTCTATGGTTACATCAGTGATGGTGTAGATACAGAAACCGGCGAATTAATGTACCGCGATATTAACGAAGACGGGAAAATAACTGCTTCGGATAAGACCTACATCGGAGATCCGAACCCGGTATTTACCTTCGGCCTTACAAACACCTTCTCGTACAAAGGGTTCAGCCTGAATATTTTTATGCAGGGATCTGTCGGGAACGATATTTTCAACGCTTCGAAGGGTGATATCATGGGAATGTATGATCTGAAAAACCAATCGATTGCAGTGTTGGAACGCTGGCGTACTCCCGGTCAGATTACCGATGTGCCCAAGGCCGGATTTAATATGCAGCCATCGAGCTATTTTATTGAAGACGGTACCTATTTACGCGTAAAAGACGTTACCCTGTCATATAATTTCCAGGGCGGAATTCTGACCCGTATTGGAGTTTCGCGTCTGCAACCTTATGTAACTGCAACCAATTTGCTCACGTTTACCAACTACAGCGGAATGGACCCCGAAGTAAACCAGTGGGGTGACAGCGGCGCTGTTCAGGGAATCGACTGGGGAACTTACCCTCATAGCAAGACTTTTATGTTTGGGTTAAATGTTGAATTTTAAAATTGTACACAATGAAGACAAAATATATTTTAACCATACTGATTGCCGGCCTGATTGCTGCTTGTTCGCTCGATTATGATCCGATTGATACCTATTCGGATGTGACCGAGGGATTCAGCCAGGACAGTGTTCCTGTAAAATTTAAAGACAAAGCCGCAGTTTTGTCGCACAGGCAAAACTTGCTCGACCAGTTTAAAAACGGACAGGAACATTGGTACCTTGATATGTTATTGCTGACCGAATCACACTCCGATAATGCTTATGCAGGTTCGCCAAGCTCGGAAACAACCCCGTTTGAAGTAAACTCAATCGAGGGATCGAACACTAACCTGAAACGGGACTGGAACGGTCATATGGCAAACGTTGCCCAGACTAATATACTCATCAATTACATCGATGATGTGAAAGATGCTTCGTTAACAGAAGCCGAAAAACAACAATACAAGGCTGAAGCCAAGATCCTCAGAGCAATGATTTATTTCGATATGGTACGGATTTGGGGAAATGTTCCGCTGGTAACAACTGTTGCAGGAGATATTACTTCTGAAACTATTGAAGACGTATATCCTGCTTACTTCCCGCCACAAACCGATGCACTGACCATCTACCAACAGATAGAACAAGATCTTTTGGACGGTTTGCAGTATGCTCCTGACAATAATTCACAGGATAAAACACAGCTATCGAAATCAGTAGCCCGTGCTTTGCTGGCAAAAGTGTATGCAGAAAAACCATTGCGCGATTACGACAAAGTAATTCAATATGCTGACGAACTGGAAAATGATGGTTTTGAACTTGTTGATGATCTCGAAGATTTGTTTGGTGTAACACTCACCGATCCAACGCTTCCTGCTTCGCAAACCAACAAGGCCATTGATGCCAAAGCCCGCAACACAAAAGAAACCATTTACGAAGCACAGTTTTTCCCCGGTAATACCAACTGGGTCACCTGGATGTATGGCCGTCCGCTAAACGACTGGACGTTTTATTTCACCTGGTCTAAATGGATTACTCCATCACGCGACCTGATCAAAGCTTTCAATAGCGAAGTGGGTGACAAACGATATGCAGAGTCAGTTGTTTTTTATGAGTGCGGATGGAACATTTATTATCCAGCCAACGACTATGCATTTATGTACAAATGCCGTAGTGCTTACAACAGCATCATCAAACTGCGCTATGCTGATATTTTATTACTGAAAGCCGAGGCATTAATTGGCAAAGGAGATTACAGCGGAGCTGCTGCGATTATTAACCAGACGCGTAATCGTGCAGGGTTAAGCAATCTGCCTTCTTCTGTGTCAGCCGGTAAAGAGGCCATTACAGAAGCATACCTGAAAGAACGCAGGCTCGAGTTGGCCTTCGAAGGACAACGTTGGTTCGATCTTGTTAGGTTGGATAAAGTGGAAGATGTAATGAACACGGTTTTCGACAGAGATAATGGACGGCCAGCCCAGGTGTATCCATTTACGAGCCTGTCTTACATTTTGCCTATTCCGCAGGATGTTATCGACCAGAATCCGAATCTCGTTCAAAATCCTGGTTACTAAATTTGTATTGTAAACTTTTAAGAAGGAGAAAATTATGAATTCGATATATAAAATATTCATGCTGATTGGGGTAATCGGATTATTCTTCGCTTCGTGTGAAGATGAATACGGCCCCCGTAAAGAATCAATACCGGTTTTCGAATCGGTAGCCGTTACCCCGGCCAGCTTTTCGTTTGGCGATTCAGTCATATTAGCGGCAACAGTGAGCGATCCGGCCACAATGCTCACTTCACTGGAATACGAGATAGTTTCAGAAGGCAGGGTGATTACATCCGGCGAAATTCCACTTGGAGGTGACTATTACGAGGTTAATCAGTCGATTTTTGTTCCCTTGCTAAATAGCCAGACTGATAATGCCGATGTTGTTGTAAACCTGGTGGCAAACAATGTTTTAGACGGAACAGACTCATACGAAGTCACAGGGTTAACAGGAAAACGTCCGGTTTACAGCCAGCTTTACCTGGTTACCGATGATGGCGCTGTCGCTGTACTTTCACCTCGGTCTTCAGATAAAGATAAGTTTGAAGGAACAGACCTGACGCTTGAAACATCTTTTCGCTATAAACTGGCTGAAAAGCTGAATGAAGACAAAACCATTGATTACAGCGGCGCTGTTTATGGCAGCGTAGATGGAAAAATAGCCATGATTGGGGAAAGCGGAGAATCGTCATTTATTTATACGCCGGATGCCGATTACACCAAGGTCTTTGTTTACGATAATTATGCATTTAGTGCAACAACAACCGGAAGCAACTTGGGTGCCGATGACCTGGCATTGTCGGCTTTCGGAGACCAGGATATTTATGGTGAAACATTCCGTACGCTTAAAAGAACACTGGAAAAGGATAAAACCTATACCGTGTTTGGAAAACTGGGCGATGCTGAGAATATTTACAATCCTGATTTCTTTGAACGTATTTCCGATTCCCAGGTGAAATTTTTGGGAGAAACCGGTGAATACACCATTTATTACAATCCGGTTCGTAAAAACATAATTGTAGGCGTTGATAATCCTGCATATCCGCAGTACCTGCTGGCATGTGGTTACGGTTTGGGCTATCCCACAAACGTAACTTCCGATGAAATTGGAGCCGTGTATTCGGGACATCACAGAGTCCACACTGAATGGGGCTTTGGTCATATCATGAACTATGTTTTGCTTCGCCAAATCAGTGATGGTGTTTACCAGGGAACATTCTTTACTCCGGGCGATCACGATCATTATGCCGGTTTTAAACCATTTGAAAATACCGGTTGGGCCAACGAAAAGAAAGCAGGCAATTTTACTTTCACCGGCGAACAAATCATCACGGGTGATAACGACTGGACTATTGCCAGTGATTCCGGAACTGAATCGGCAAACTACCGGTTCACCATTGACCTGAACAACAATACAGTGGATATTGAAAAGGTAACGCTTTAGTACAATGAAGATATTATTCGATTTTAAAATTCTTTTACTGGTAGCTGTGCTTTGTAGTTTTGCTTCGTGTAGCAAAGCAAATGAAGGCGATATTGAAGAACCTGAAATTCCGGAAACGGAAACAGGAGATGTTACGATTTATGTTACAACCAACACGCGGACACAGGATTTTAAGTTCCACGCTGTTGACTTAAGCGAGAAAAGTAACATGTCGCCCACTACCATTAAACTGGAACCATCAACCCGTTACCAGGAAATGGATGGTTTTGGGGCTGCAGTAACCGGGTCAACCTGTTACAACCTGCTTCAGATGACATCAGAGAACCGTACTAAGTTTCTGAAGGAAACCTTTTCTCCAACCGAAGGCGTGGGGATGAGTTACATCCGGATTTCGATCGGTTGTTCCGACTTTTCGCTGAGCGAATATACCTGCTGCGACAACATGGGCATCGAGAATTTTGGGCTTACAGCAGAAGAGAACGATTACGTTATTCCAATTCTGAAAGAAATACTGGCGATTAATCCGCAGATCAAGATCCTGGGTTCTCCGTGGACCTGTCCCCGCTGGATGAAAGTGAATAATCTGACCGATTTGCAACCTTTCAACTCGTGGACAAGTGGCCAGCTGAACCCGGCATATTATGCTGATTACGCTACTTATTTTGTGAAATGGATTCAGGCTTTCAAACAACAGGGAATTAATATTTACTCGATTACTCCTCAGAACGAGCCCTTGAATCGGGGAAATTCAGCATCGCTTTTCATGGGATGGGAAGAAGAACTTGGGTTTGTAAAAAACCACCTCGTTCCTGCTTTTAAAGCTGCATCGCTAAACACTAAGATCTATCTGTTCGACCATAATTATAACTACGATAACATGGCTGCTCAGAACGATTACCCGGTGAAAATTTACGATGCCGGAATCGATGACGACCTTGTTGCCGGAGCCGCTTTTCACAATTATGGAGGAGATAAGGCAGAACTTCTGGACGTGCACGAACAATATCCAGAACGGGAGTTGATTTTTACCGAAACTTCAATTGGTACCTGGAACGACGGCCGCAACCTACAGGTTCGCCTGATCGACGACATGCGCGAAGTGGCACTGGGAACCGTAAACAACTGGTGCAAAGGTGTGATTGTGTGGAACCTGATGCTCGACACCGATCGTGGGCCGAATCGCGAGGGCGGTTGTCAAACCTGCTATGGTGCGGTTGACATCGACCGGTCAAACTATTCGACCATTACACGCAATTCGCATTACTACATCATCGGGCATTTGTCTTCGGTGGTGAAACCGGGCGCAGTACGAATTGGTACTTCGGGTTTTGCTGATACCGGATATTACATGTCGGCTTTTGAAAATACCGACGGAACATATGCTGTGGTTTTACTCAACAGCACTACTTCCGCGAAACTGATTACCCTCGACGACGGTACTCATCACTTCAGTTACGAAGTGCCTGCTAAATCTGTTATTTCATACCGATGGAAAAAATAAAAACTAATACAATGAGAAACTTAAAATACTTGATATTAATACTGGTGGGTTTTGTCACTTTCATTTCATGTTCTGACGATGTTAATGAAATTGAACCTGCCGGAAATCCTGTAATGGATGTAAAATCTACTTTCTCCGATGTACATTTTGGAGATGTAGTACCGTTTACAGTTGATGTTAGCGATGAAATTTCGCTTTCAATATTAACAGCCACTCTTTATTTTGGCGACGAGGAAGTGGAAAGCACTACCATCCGCACCAAAGAAAACGGCGAATATTCAGGAACAATCGAAGTTCCTTTTCAGAAAGATATTCCTGACGGAACGGCAACACTGGAATTTGTTTTACGGAATACCACTATGAAAACTGCAACTAAAACGATCGACGTGCCGATTACACGCGCTCAATATCCTTATCTGATTTTGGTGACTGAAAATGCATCATACCCGATGTTGCCAACAGACCAGCCAAACGAGTATGCAGCAACCGAAGCATTCCCGTCAACCGATTTGCCGGCATATATTAAAACTCCGGTGATTGACGACAAGGGAACCGAAATTGTGTTTGGATGGGAGGCCGGTGCCGTTACTGAAGGTGTGACAACAAATATTCCTTTTGTAAGTCCGGTTGCCGGAACCTTTGCCGTTACGTTTAATACCCTGACCTATGAAGCAGCTCCGTTCTTTGAAATCCTGCTCAACGGAATAAAAATGAACATGGTTGACAAGGAGAATTATCAGATCGATGTTGATCTTACACAGGGACAGGACGTTACTGTTGAAGGACTCGAAAACATTGCAGACTGGTGGATCGATGCCGATTACCTGACCAAAAAAGAAGACGGTCTTTATTCATTCGTTCCGATCACAGGTAAATACCGCATTTCTGCCAACCTGAAACTGAACTATTTCAGAGTGGAAGTACTGGCAGGAAGTTCAACAGCAGTATTGAATTCAGATGGAACAGGAGCTATCTGGGTAATTGGCGACAATCTTGGAAAACCTTCATTAGATGATAATTACTTGGGCTGGAACACCGACAAGGCCTTATGTATGGCTCCGGTAAGTGCTAAAAAATACCAATTGACAGTGGTTGGAGGTGAAACTGTTTCTACTGATGGAATCAACTTCAAATTCTTCCACCAGAAAGGTTGGGGCGGAGAATTTGGAAGCACCACACTTTCAACTACAAGCGAAATTGTTTTTGTTGGAGATGGTACCAATGGCCGCGACAGTGGTAACCTGGGATTAGTAGATGGAGTGACACTCGAAGCTGGTGCTACTTATGTGTTCACTGTTGACGTTTCAGCAGGCATCGATCAAGCCGTATTGACTGTTACAAAAAATTAATAGAGAAAAGTAGTTTGAAAAGGTTGTGTGTCCTCGTAAAAAAGGATGCACGGCCTTTTTTGCTAAAAAGATTTTAAAATCACCATTATGAAGAATCCTTTGAAAAGATCAGCTTGTCTTGTTGCCGTATCGTGCTTACTAGCCTCGGGGTGCGGCAACCAGAATACGAATAAAATTGTAGAGCAGCCTGCAGAATGCTTTAATCCGCAAAAGGCAAGCGTATTTGTAACTGCAAAAGATACCAATCTTCGGCTGAGTAATATAGGTGATTTTAGTTTTCAGGTCGTTGATCAACCGCTGGAAATACAGCCCTTTGTTTTTATCGATCCGTCAAAAACCTTTCAAACAATGGAAGGGATCGGCGCTGCGTTGTCTGATGCTTCGGCAGAAACCTTTTATAAAATGCCGAAAGCAATCCAACAGCAAATCCTAACCTCTTTTTTTGATTCTAAAGAAGGGATAGGTTATGATTTTGCACGTACCAATATTGCGAGTTGTGATTTTTCAAGTGGTTCTTATAATTACGTCGACGAAAATGATTCGTTGTTAGCTACTTTCAACGTCAAGCACGATGAGGAGTTTCGTATTCCTTTTATTAAGGAAGCAATCGAAGCT